>DATIBR010000097.1 GCA_035457425.1 Terriglobales bacterium | reverse complement strand
AGCGGAACTGGATCTTCGGGTTGTGCTTCGACAGCACCTTCGTGATCGCCGCCGTGAGCGTCGTCTTGCCGTGGTCGATGTGCCCGATCGTCCCCACGTTCACGTGCGGCTTGCTGCGATCAAATTTCTCTTTCGCCATATGTCCTCGAGCTCAGGATGACTGCGTTAAACCGTTATGCGTACTGGTACAGCGTTGCGAACTTCTGCCGGACTTCCGGCGCGACCTCTTCGAGCTTCGTCAGGTAGCGCTCGCGCACCTGGCTCTGGTCGCTGACCGCGAGCGCGTCCCACAGCTCGCGGACGCTCTTGCCGCCGCGGAACCGGTCGAGCAGCCCCGCGTCGCGCACCTGCTCGAACTGCCGTACCCGCAGGCCCTTCTTGCCGACGCTCCTCAGGAACCCTTCGACGTTGGCCGCGGCGAACGCGGCTCCGAGCACGGACTGGAACTCCGCGAACGCCGCCTCGTTCCCAACCTTCAACTGCGCTTGCGTGTACGCCATCGTCAACACTCTGGAGCTGATGACCGGGATTGAACCGGTGACCTCTCCCTTACCAAGGGAGTGCTCTACCAACTGAGCTACATCAGCAGAACCCGATCTCTGGAGCGGGAGACGGGAATCGAACCCGCGACCAACAGCTTGGAAGGCTGTGACTCTACCACTGAGTTACTCCCGCCCTTCCCGACTCCGAATCTCCGCGTCGCCGTGCATCGTTGCACCGCGATGCAGGACCGACCGGAACGCCAGCAGCGCCATCAGCAGGATCACCGGGACGCTCATCGGGACGAACCCGACTCGCGCCACGTAGAACTTGTCCGGGAGCGCAAGATACGCGACCATCGCGATCACTGCGTACGCGCTCAGGGCCCACGTCAGACGGCGCTTCACGTTCCACATCCAAACTCTGGTGCACAGGGGAGGATTCGAACCTCCGTAGCTCCAAGGAGCGGCAGATTTACAGTCTGCTGCCATTAACCGCTCGGCCACCTGTGCACAAAACCTCGGCCGTACTGAAACGCACAACGAAAGGCGCACGCATGCTACGGCGCGCGGACAACCACTGGCGGAAAACAGTTCCTCGTGGAGTGTGTTCCTTGAAGGAGTTGCGCGTTCGTTACCTGGAGCTTGCTGACCCAGCCGGCGCTCACTCGGCCAGGACTTTATCCCTGGAGCTGGCGACAGGACTTGAACCTGTGACCCTCTGATTACAAATCAGATGCTCTACCAGCTGAGCTACGCCAGCCTGTCTCGGATGCCCTCCCGCCGCACGGGACAAACATTAAAAGTAGCATAACGGCATTTGACGTGCAAGCAAACCGCCGCCCTCGACCCCCTTTTGATTACTTTCTGGTTAACCTTATGGGCGGCTCGGGCGGGCACGGAACGCCGGTGCTATGATTCCGACCTCGCTTGGATTCTAAACCAGGGCAAGGAACGTTGACCACCCCATCCCCCAGGCTTTTCCCCGCTCTCTCATGATGCTTCGCCGCCGCAGCGTGCGCGTACTCGCCATCGTGCTGGTGGTGGTGGCGCTGGCCGTCGTGACCGTGGTGTGGCTGCGGCGGACGCGCTCGCCGGAATCGGTGCGCCTGCTGCCCGAGGCGGACGCGGTGGTGTACTTCGACGTCAAAACGCTGCGGACGCTGGGCGCGTTCTCCGGCGGGCAGGTCTCGCGCGAGGCGGAATACGAGGAGTTCGTGCGCGCGACCGGCTTCCAGTTCGAGCGCGACCTCGACGAAGCAGCCTTCGCCGTCCACGCCGCGAAAACGCCGCCGGCGGCGGGCGCGCCGCTCGGCTCCGACGCGCGCTTCTCCGAGATCTTCATCGGCAAGTTCGACGTGGCGCGCGCGCACGCCTACTTCCAGAAGGTCGCAAAGTCGGTGGAGCGCTACCGCGACGTGGACATCTACCTGGTGCCGCGCGGCGGATGGGATTCGCGCGTCGCGCTGCTGGGGATCGACCGCGCGGCGGTCTCGACCGCGGAGTCGCCCAAGGCGATGCACATGATGATCGACCACTATCGCGCGGGCGCGCTGCACACCGCCGGCCCATCGGTGCTCGCGAACTTTCGCGAGCGCATCCCGCTGGGGAGCGTGGCGTGGGGCATCGCGCGGCTGAGCGACGGCAGCGGGCTCGGGCTGCCCGTGCCGCCGATGGCGGCGAACCTGGCCGGCACGACGCTGGTCGCGAGCGTGCGCCCGATGTTCGGCGGCGCGCACCTGCGCGTGGAAGACGTGACGCCCGACGCGGAGCGCGCGCAGCGCATCGTCGAAGGCGGCAACACCATGCTCGAGGTCTTCAAGCAGCTCGAGGAGGGTTCGACCTCGGGCCCCGACGAGGACGTGAAGAAGCTGTTCGAGAGCATCCAGGTGCGGCAGGAAGACAAGAGCGCGGTGCTGACCGCGACCGTCCCGCCGGGATTCCTGAAGAAGGTCACGAGCGAGCCGCCGGCCATCGCCGCACCCGCGCCCGAGCCGACGCCGGTGCCCACGCCCGCACCGAAAAGAAAAAAGCAGAAGTAAGAGACAAACTCTTGGACTCAGCCAAAGAGAACTGCGGAGCACAGCGCGCGTCGTCTGGGACGGCCGCGCTTGCGGGCTGGGGGACGGCACTGGGCGCGGTGCGCGTGCCGATCGCGGAGGTGGAGCGCGAGTTCGGGATGGCGGCGGGCAAGCTGGCGCACGGCGCGGGCCTCGAAGCCCTGTGCCGCGCCGGCGAAGGCGAGGACGAGGTCTCGCTTGCGCGCGCCGCGGCCGAGCAGGCGCTGCGGCAGGCGAACGTCGCCGCGCAGGAGCTGGACTGGATCCTGGCGACCAGCGAGACCGTTGCCGGCGTGCCCGCGCTGGGCGCGGGGCTGCACTCCGCGCTGCGCGCGCGCGGCGACTGCGGGGTGCTCGACGTGGGCGGCGCGTGCGCCGGCGTGGCCAATGCCCTGTTCCTCGCAGACGCGCTCTTCGCCGCCGGCAAGGCCGACACGCTGCTGATCGCTTCCGGCGACGTCCATAGCCGGCTGCTGCGGCCCGGCAAAGTGGCGGGCGAGTTCGCCGGGTTGTTCGGCGACGGCGCGAGCGCGTTCGTCCTGCGGCGTGTGGCGGACAACGAGATCGGCGGACTCTACCGGATGCGGCTCGGGTTGAGCGGCTGCGCGGGCGCGTTCGCGTCGGCCATCGTGGTGCGGCCGGAGCCGGACGGCGGGCTCGCGCTGCGGTTCGAAGGCGACGCGCTGGCGCGCGCGGCGGTGGACCGCATGGTCGCGCTGCTCGGCGACCTGGAAGCCGCCGGCGGGCGCACGCGCGCGGAGGCGAGCGCGGTCGTCATCCACCAGCCCAATCCGCGGGTGGTGGGGATCTTCCAGCGGCAGGCCGGGCTGGCGCCGGAGCAGGTCCCGCTCGTGACGCGCGCGTCCGGGAACCTGGGCTCTTCGACCTGCGGCATGGCGCTGGCGGAGGCGCTGGCGCGGCACTCCGGCAACCCGCGGGCGCAGCGCGGGCCGATCTTCATCGCGGCGCTCGGACCGGGCCTGCTGTGGGCGGGCGCGCTGCTGGAGTAGCGAGCTGCTTCGCCGCCAGGAAAAAGGTTCAAGGTGAAAACTTCGAAGTAAAAGGAAAAAGGACAAAGGCCGAAGCCCTTATCCTTTGCACTTGCCGTTTGAACTTCTGCTTGCCGTCAGTCAGCGGACTTCCAGCCGCTCCACTCCTTGTAGTACAGCACTCCGGAAAAAGGATTCTTCTCGCGGTAGCTGACGAGAGCGCCTTGGGCGTCCGTCTCGCGAACGAACTCGCCGCTGGTGGCCAGGTTCTTCCCCTCTTGTCGCAGCGCAACGGCGCCGGCGCCCTCGATCGCGACTTGCCATTCGCCGGGCCCCTCGGTCACCAGGATGGATCTTCCCGCCGCGCAGTCGACTTGCCGGCGGTAGGCGTAGGGCTTGAGACACTCGAGTCTTGCGGTGAAGGCTACCGCGTGCATGGTCTTCGTTCCAGGAATCGCGACCGGGCCGCTCGTCTTTTGGAAGCTGGCGACGCGGATGGCGCCGCCGTCGAGGTCGCTGCGCAGCCGGTGCTCGAACGCCTTGCGAACCTCCGCGTCACTCGGTCCAGCGGAGGAGGCGCACCCGAGCAGTAGCGCAGTGACTCCGCCCGCAAGAACGAAAGCCGCACGCTGGGATCGCGTGCGGCTGAGAGCGAGCATCTCGCCTACTTGCCGGCGCCCGTGCCGAAGCCGTGCATCTGCGACTGCGCGGCGTTGAGGCGGAGGTACTTGTAGGGATTGACCGGGGTGTTGTAGATGCGGACTTCGTAGTGGAGGTGCGGTCCGGTGGAGCGTCCGCTGAGGCCGACGTAGCCGATGACGTCGCCGCGCTGGACGCGCTGTCCGGGCGCGACGGCGAAGCCGGAGAGGTGGCCGAAGCGCGTCGAGATGCCGTTGGCGTGGCGGAGCTGCACCAGGCGGCCGTAGCCGTTCTGCAGGTCGGCGTATTCGACGATGCCGTCCGCGGGCGCGAGCACCGCGCGGCCGTACGAGCTGGAGATGTCGACGCCGGTATGGAACGCGCCCTCGCCGTTGAACGGGTCGATGCGCTCGCCGAAGGAGCCGGTGATGGGTCCTTCGACCGGCCACAGGTTCGGGGCGGAAGCCAGCCGCAGCCAATCGGCGGTCGTCAGGCCGCGCTCGCCGAACTCGATGCCGAGCGTGGCCGCGCCGGAGAAGGCCGAGGTCTTGAGCGCGTAGAGCTGGTCGAGCGAGGCGGCGAACTGCTCGTCGGTGAACTGGTGGTCGAGCGCCGGCTCGGCCTTCAGGCCGTAAAGCGTGGAGATCTCGCTGGCGAGCGAGCCGAGCGAGGCAGCCTGGATCTCATGCTGCTCGGCGACCTGCTCGAGCTGGGCGGCGCGGTTGCGCAGCACCTCGCGCTCGGCGCGCACCTGGTTGAAAGCCTGCGCCTTCCACAGCATGCGAGTGTACGAGCCGGCCATGCCGGTGATGGTGAACATGCCGATCACGGCGCCGGCGATGAAGACGTAGAGATAATGAAGCGGGATGGGGATCTTCCGCAGCTGGCCTTCTGCGTCGCGTGCGACCAATAAAATGTAGTAGCGCTTCCGCAAGGGGGTCTCCGGAAAATCTACCTACCAACAGTCTCGGTTTTTTCAGGCCCGCCGTTCACTGTGCCCGAAAGCGGCTCCCGTGGACTTGGTAGCTCGCTTCGTGGCCGACCCGTGACTCCTGGGTCGTTATGGGCCTGTGGCCAGATGTTTTGTTTGACGGCCCGGAAACCGTAGCAGAGCTGCTTCCGGACTGTCAAGCAGAACTGATGCCGGGTACTCTATCCCAAGTTGCTGGAAAGAAAAGTACTTGGAAGGGCAACGTAGGCCCGGATTCAGGTCATGGCCCAGGGTAATGGGAATGACAGTAACCTATATAGTGTCGGGGTCGGCAGCAAGCGCCCGGCGGCCGGCCGCGGCGCCAAACCAGCGCGGTTGGCCGCGAGCCGCCAGCCGCCGACCCAACTGAAGATGCCGCTTCCTGAAAAAACCTTGATCGAGCAGATCCGGCGCATGGCGGGGCAACTGGCGCCCGCGCCGGCGAGGCCGGCAGTCGTCCGCGGGATCGGGGACGACTGCGCGGTGCTGCGGCTTGCGCCGGGGGCGGACACGCTGGTGACGACCGACCTGTGCATCGAAGGGGTGCACTTCCGGCGGGACTGGTACCCGGCCGGGTTCATCGGGCGGCAGTGCCTGACCCGGGGCCTGAGCGACGTGGCGGCCATGGGCGGGACGCCGGTGGCGGCGTTCCTCTCGCTCGCGCTCCCGCCGAAGCTGCCGCAGCGCTGGGTCGACGGCTTCCTGCGCGGGCTGCTGACGCACGCCATGGAGTTCCAGACGGTGCTGGCGGGCGGGGACATCGCTGCGTCGAACGCCGGCGTGGCGGCGGACATCATGGTCGTGGGCCGCGTGCCTGCGGGCCGGGCGATCCTGCGCTCCGGGGCGCGGCCGGGCGACGCGCTCTACGTGACCGGAAGCCTCGGACGGGCGGCGGCGCGGGTCGCGGCGCTGCGCGCGGGACGCAAGGTCGAGGTCGCCTCGGCCATGCCGGCGCCGAGAGTCGCGGTCGGGAAAGGCCTGATCGGTGTCGCGTCGGCGATGATCGACACCAGCGACGGGCTCTCCACCGACCTGAAGCACCTGTGCGATGAGAGCGGGGTGGGCGCGATCGTTTACGCGCCGGCGCTGCCGGCGGTGGCGGGGGTGGACTTCGCGCTGCACGGCGGCGAGGACTACGAGCTGCTGTTCACCGCGCCGCGGCGCGCGCGGGTGCCGAACCGCATCGCGGGCGTCGAGGTATCGCGCATCGGCGAGATCACGCGCGAGAGAAAGATGTGGGTGAGCGACGCGCGCGGCCGCCTGCTCCGGTTCCAGCCGCAGGGCTGGCAGCACTTCGCTTCGAGGAAGCCGCGATGAAGCAGCGCGTGCTCGAATCCATCCGCGCGCAGCGCCTGTTGAAGGCGGGCGACCGCGTCGGGGTGGCGGTGTCGGGCGGGCCGGACTCGGTCGCGCTGCTGCGCATGTTGCTCGAGCTGCGCGGCGAGCTGGGGATCGTGGTCGCCGCGGTCCTGCACTTCAACCACAAGCTGCGCGGGACGGATTCCGACGCCGACGAGCGCTTCGTGCGCGCGCTCGCGGAGCAACACGGGCTGGAGTTTCGGCGCGCGGAAGCCGACACCGCGGCGGCGGCCAGGGAGAGCGGCGAAGGCATCGAGGCGGTGGCGCGGCGGCTGCGGCACGAGTTCTTTGCGGACGCGCTGCGACAGCACGCGCTCGACGCGCTCGCGACCGGCCACACGCTCGACGACCAGGCCGAGACCGTGCTGATGCGGCTGCTGCGCGGCGCCGGCGTGCGCGGCGCGAGCGGCATGGCGCAGCGCACTCGTTTTTCAGGAGGAAT
>DATIBR010000096.1 GCA_035457425.1 Terriglobales bacterium | reverse complement strand
AGCGGAACTGGATCTTCGGGTTGTGCTTCGACAGCACCTTCGTGATCGCCGCCGTGAGCGTCGTCTTGCCGTGGTCGATGTGCCCGATCGTCCCCACGTTCACGTGCGGCTTGCTGCGATCAAATTTCTCTTTCGCCATATTCGTCTCTCTCTCGAGATTTCCTACAAAACCGTTACTTGCCGCCCTGCGCCTTGCCGATGATCTCGTCGGCGACGTGGCGCGGCACTTCCTCGTAGCGCGCGAAGTGCATGGAGTACTCGGCGCGGCCCTGGGTGGAAGAGCGCATGTGGGTCGCGTAGCCGAACATCTCGCTGAGCGGCACGATGGCCTTGATGACCTGCGAGCCGGCGCGGTGTTCCATGCCCTCGATGCGGCCGCGGCGCGAGCTGAGGTCGCCCATGATGGTGCCGGCGAAATCCTCCGGCGTGACCACTTCCACCGCCATCACCGGCTCGAGCAGCACGGGGCTGGCCCTGCGCGCGGCTTCCTTGAACGCCATCGAGCCGGCGATCTTGAACGCCATTTCGTTGGAGTCGACGTCGTGGTAGCTGCCGTCGTAGAGCGTGGCCTTGACGTCGACCATGGGATAGCCGGCGAGGATGCCGCCCTCGAGCGCTTCCGCGATGCCCTGGTTGACGGGCTTGATGAACTCTTTCGGGATGGAGCCGCCGGTGATCTCGTCGACGAACTCGTACCCGAGGCCGGGGTTGGGATCGAGGTAGATCTTGGCGTGGCCGTACTGGCCGCGTCCGCCGGTCTGCCGGATGTACTTGCCTTCGGCTTCGGCGTGCTTGCGGATGGTCTCGCGGTACGCCACCTGCGGCTTGCCGACGTTGGCCTCGACCTTGTACTCGCGCATCATGCGGTCGACGATGATCTCCAGATGGAGCTCGCCCATGCCGCTGATGATGGTCTGGCCGGAATCGGGATCGGTGTGGACCTTGAAGGTGGGGTCTTCCTGCGCGAGCTTGCCGAGCGCGACGCCCATCTTCTCCTGGTCCGCCTTGGTCTTGGGCTCGACTGCGACCGCGATGACCGGGGTGGCGAAGGTGATGGACTCGAGCGCGATGGGGTGCTTGTCGTCGCAGATGGTGTCGCCGGTCGAGATGTTGCGGAGGCCGACGGCGGCGCAGATGTCGCCGGCGCCGATCTCGGTGATCTCTTCGCGCTTGTTGGCGTGCATCTTGAGCAGGCGGCCGATGCGCTCGGTCTTGCCGGTGCGCGGGTTCAGCACGGAGTCGCCCGACTTCAGCACGCCGGAGTAGATGCGAAGGAAGGTGAGCTGCCCGACGAACGGGTCAGCCATGATCTTGAAGGCGAGGCCGGCGAAGGCCTCGTTGTCGGCGGTCTTGCGGGTGATGGTCTCGCCGTTATCGGGGTTCAGGCCGGTGATGGTGGGGTTGTCGATGGGCGACGGCAGGTAGTCGACGACGGCGTCGAGCAGCGGCTGCACGCCCTTGTTCTTGAACGAGGTGCCGACGAGCACCGGAAAAACCTTCAGGCTGATGGTGGCGGCGCGCAGGGCCCGCTTGACCTCTTCGGCCGAGATCTCCTCGCCCTCGAGGAACTTGTGCAGCAGCGCGTCGTCGGTCTCGGCGACGGTCTCGATGAGGAGCGCGTGCGCGGCTTCCGCCTTCTTCTTGAGGTCGGCGGGGATCTCTTCGACCACGTACTCGGCGCCGAGCGTCTCGTCTTTCCAGATGATGGCTTTCATCTGCAGCAGGTCGACGACGCCCAGGAACTTGGCTTCGGAACCGATGGGGATCTGGATGGCGACGGGCTTGGCGTTGAGGCGCTTGCGGAGGGTGTCGACGGCGTGCTCGAAGTCGGCGCCCATCTTGTCGATCTTGTTGATGAAGCAGATGCGCGGGACGCCGTACTTATCGGCCTGGCGCCAGACCTTCTCGGACTGCGGCTGGACGCCGTGGACGGCGTCGAAGAGGGCGACCGCGCCGTCGAGCACGCGCAGCGAGCGCTCGACTTCGGCGGTGAAGTCGACGTGGCCCGGGGTGTCGATGATGTTGATGCGGTAGTCCTTCCACTGGCAGGTGGTGGCAGCGGAGGTGATGGTGATGCCGCGCTCCTGCTCCTGCTCCATCCAATCCATGGTGGCAGTGCCTTCATGGACCTCGCCGATGCGGTGCGTGCGACCGGTATAGAAGAGGATGCGTTCGGTCGTGGTCGTCTTGCCGGCATCGATGTGCGCCATGATGCCGATGTTGCGACAACGCTCGAGCGGGACGGTGCGCGTCACTTTCTTCCCCTGTGCCGATTTTTCGAGAACTTCAGCCATTTTGTTTCTGCCGGGGCTCAAGCCCCGAAATCCCATTTCCTTTACGCGGCCCTGAAGGGCCGCTCTTCCACCCTTACCAGCGATAGTGCGCGAAGGCCTTGTTGGCTTCCGCCATGCGGTGAACGTCTTCCTTCTTCTTGATCGCGGCGCCGCGCCCGTTGGCGGCGTCGAGCAACTCGTTGGCGAGCTTGTCGGTCATGCCCTTCTCGGCGCGGCCGCGCGAATAGCTCAGCAGCCAGCGGATGGCGAGCGAGGTGCGGCGGTCGGGATTCACTTCGACTGGCACCTGGTAGTTCGCGCCACCCACGCGGCGCGACTTCACTTCGAGCACCGGCTTGGCGTTCTCCACGGCTTTCTTGAAGAGCGAGAGCGCGTCGGAGCCGCCCTTCTGCTCGAGCTGCTTCATGGCGGTGTAGAAGATGTTCTGCGCGGTCGACTTCTTGCCGTCCCACATCATCGAGTTGACGAACTTGGTGACGAGGGTGGAGTTGTAGACCGGATCGGCCGCCACTTCCCGCTTCGCGATATGTCCTTTTCTCGGCATGTTGTTCCTCTAGATCGTTACTTGGGGCGCTTGGCGCCGTATTTCGAGCGGCTCTGCTTGCGGCCGGCGACGCCGACGGTGTCGAGCGTGCCGCGCACGACGTGGTAGCGGACGCCGGGGAGATCCTTCACGCGGCCGCCGCGGATGAGCACGATGGAGTGCTCCTGCAGGTTGTGTCCGACGCCGGGGATGTAGGTGGTGACCTCGATCCCGTTGGTCAGGCGGACGCGGGCGACCTTGCGGAGCGCCGAGTTCGGCTTCTTGGGCGTCTGGGTGTAGACGCGCGTGCAGACGCCGCGCTTCTGCGGGGAGCCCTGGAGCGCGGGGCTGGCCGTCTTGTACTTCGGCGAGGAGCGACCCTGTTTCACCAGCTGATTGAACGTCGGCAAAGCTGTTCTCCTTATTCCTATGCGCACACACACGCGCGGCAGCGGCTTGATCCCCGCTTACGGACTGGATAGGCCGCGCAATGCCAGCGCGCCACACCATGCTTCCCGCGCACACGCGGTGCGCCGGAATCTCTTCGGACCTATGTGAGTTGGCCTCCGACGGTGGCCCACGGGATGTGGAGCTCCGTATCGTCAGCCTTCGCCTGCATACCCCGCCGGGGCGGGTAGCGCAGGCCTGTTTCAGCGAGGGAGCCCTCGTAACGGATCGCGCTTACGGCTCTAACCTTGTCGACCCTGGGGCTTGACTACCGGTACAGCAACAGGCACGCCAAACGTGACTCGCGGAACCTCACTACTATAGCAACCGGCGCGGAAAGTCGTCAACCGCGCGACCTGCCGGAAAGGGGTTTTTCTTTTGGTTCGCCGGGCGCGCGCGCGGGCGGCGGGCGTGTTCGGCGAGCGAGTGGTATTGCCGAAACCGCGGGCAGCATCTACACTCGAACCTCCCCACCCCAGCGACTGTGGTGGTCGAATTGTGCCGCCGAGGGCCGTGGAGCCCGCGGCGGGGAGGAAGCATGTACCGGTTTTCCCGCTCTTATCTTCTCATCCTGGGTTCTCTGCTGGCGGCGCTGGTGCTGGCCGGCTGCGGCGGCGGCGGCAAGAAGAAGGGCCCCGGACCGGTCACCACGGTGACCATCTCGCCCACGCCGACCGCGTCGGTGGACAACGGCAACACCATCCAGTTCGGCTCCACGGCAAAGGATGCCGCGGGCACGGTCGTCTTCGGGACGGCGACGTGGGCTTCCAGCAACCCGAAGGTGCAGATCTCCAACAACGGCTTGGTATGCGCCGGGACGTGGGACTCGTTGACGACGCCGGTGGTGTGCACCCCGGTGCCGGCAGCGGACGTCCCGTTGACGACCAACATCACGGCGACCATCGACGGAGTGACCAGCGCGGCGACCACGCTGTTCGTGCACCTGCACATCGATAACATCACGCTCACACCCAACATCGCCTATCCCGCTTGCAAGTCGCAGGGACAATCGCAGCAGTACACCGCGACGGCGTTCAGCGGCGGGGCCGACATCACCGCGAGCGTCGGCACGTTCAATTTCGTCGTCCTGGACGTGAACGTGGCCACCATCGCGAGCGCGGACCAGCCCGCCGGGCAGCCCGGCAACCAGATCACCGCCAAGGCGAAGAACCCGGGCATGACCACGCTGGTCGCCAGCAACTCGGGCACGACGAGCGTGGCGGCGAACTTCACGACGTGCGGCCCGGCGACCATCTCGCTGCACGTGCAGGGTTCCACCGACACGGCGTTCACGATCGCGAACACCGCGACCAAGCAGCTCGCCGCCGACGTGAAGGACCAGAACGGCACCACCATCACCGGCCTGGCCCTCACATACACCAGCAGCGTGACCCGAACGGCGACCGTATCGACCTCGGGCCTCGTGAGCGGTGTGACCGCGGGGCAGTCCACCATCACCGCGTCCTGTTCTCCGCCGACCTGCAATCCCGGAGTCAACATCCCCATCTACAGCAACCCGGTGGTGGCGACCGTGACGGGCACGGCGCCGACGAACGTGGTGTACGTGACCAGTTCGGAGTTCACGACACAAACGCCGGTGGTGCTGCCGATCACGGTGAGCGGAAACACGGTGGGCACGCCGATCGTCATGCCGGATATAACCATCGGCGGCGTGACCAGCAAGCCGATCCCGAACTCGATGTTGGCGAGCCTCGCCGGCACGCGGCTGTTCATCGGCACGAGCAAGGGGCTGGTCGGCATCGACACCGGGACCAACTCCGTGGTCGGGACGATCACGAACGTTCCCGGGCGCGTCATCAGCGTCTCGCCCAACGACGCCAGGGTCATCGTGAGCGACGGCGTCAACAACAAGACGTACGTCTACGACCTGATGGCCAACACCTTCGACACGCTGACGGGCGCGGCGACCGCCGCCGCCTGGACCAGCGACAGCCTGAAGGCCTACATCGTGGTGGGCGGGACGCTCTACCAGTACTCGACCGCGGCCATCTCGCTGCGCACCATCGCGATGGGCGCGACGGGCAGCGACGTGGCCAGGTTGCCGGGCTCGCAGTTCGCTTACATCGCGACCACCGCAGGCGCGCTCGACGCGCGCGCGACCTGCCGCAACGACTCGACGTATGCGCCGGAGGGCGGCGTGACCTCCGAAGCCGGCCAGCAGTTGCTGCGAGGCATCTCGCTCAATACCGGCACGGCCGCAAGCGTCAGGATGCTGGACGCCGGACCGACGCAGATGACCGTGGATACGCCAACGATCGCGGCGCCCCCGGCCGGGATCTGCCCGCCCGGGATCACCTCGAGCGCCAGCTCGGCGAGTTGGGGCGTCACGCTGGTTCCGCGGCAGCTCATCGCGCTGCCCGACGGCACCAAGGCGTACCTGACCAGCGACCAGACGGCGCTCTACGCGTACAACGTCGGCGGCAACAGCACCTTCTCCATCGCGACGGGCGGCGCCGCTACCTTCACCGGCGGCGCGCTCACCGATGGCACCAAGGTGTACGTGGGGGGCACGGACGGCGCGGTGCACGTGATCGACACCGCGACCGACCTGCAAGGCGCCCTGATCCCGATCAACTTCAACGGCACCACGGCCTGCGCCGGGACGGTGTGCCATCCGGACCTGGTCGTCGTCCGGCCGTAACCCCAACCGCAGCAGGAAGCCCTCGCCGCGGCGAGGGCTTCTTGCCGCGCGCTCACTCAGCTCGCGGCGGGCAGGTCCTTGGCGACGGCGTCGAGCACGCCGTTGATGAAGTGCACCGCCTCGGGCGACGAGAACTTGCGCGCGACTTCCAGGTACTCGTTGATGACGACGGGGCGCGGGGTGTGCGGGTAGCCGAGCAGCTCGGCGACGGCGGCGCGGAGCACGTTGCGGTCGACCGCCGCCATGCGGTCCACGCGCCAGTGCGCGGCGTGGCGCTCGATGCGCTCGTCGATCTCGGGCGCGCGCTCCTGCGCGATGCGGAACAGGTCGTCGGCAAAGCCCTTCACTTCCTGCTCCACGTCCTTGCGCTCGCCCCAGAAGGTCTTGCGGACGTGCTCGCCGGTCTGCTTGCCCATGTCGAGCTGGAAGAGCATCTGGAGAGCGAACTCGCGGGATTTGCGGCGCGTGCCCATGTCTGCGGTCAGTATAAAGAAGATGGTCGCGGCAACAGAGTTGGCTCAGCCGCGCTTGCGCGGATGGCCGTGCTGGTCGAGCACGCGCTCCACGGTGCGGTGGAGGTCGTTGAGCCGCGGCCGGGCGCGGCGCTCGCGCTGCGTGGCCGGGTCGAAGTCGTGGCGCTTGTCGTGGCCGGCGCCCGACTTGCGGATTGCCTTGCGCAGCGACGCCATCTCGATGGCGGTGAGCGCGGCTTCGGCGCCCTTGTTGCCGCTCTTCAGGCCAGCGCGGTCGATGGCCTGCTCGAGCGTGTCGCAGGTGAGGACGCCGTAGGCGTGCGGGATGCCGGTCTCCTGCGCGGACTGCCCGATGCCGCGCGTGACCTCGGTCGAGATGTGCTCGTAGTGCGTGGTGTCGCCGCGCAGGATGCAGCCGAGGCACAGGATGGCGTCGAAGCGGTGCGTCTCGGCGAGCTGGCGGGCGGCGATGGGGATCTCGAAGGAGCCGGGGACGCGCACGAGCTCGATGTGGTGGTCGTCGGCGCCAGCGCGGCGCAGCGCATCCAGCGCGGAAGTCAGAAGGCGCTCGGTGATGAACTCGTTGAAGCGCGCGACCACCACGCCGAAGCGCAGGCCGCGGGCGTCGAGATGGCCGCTCGCGCCCGGGTGCTTGGCCTTCGGCGGCGCTTCCGGCTTGTACTTCTTGGTCATTGAAAAACCAAACCTACCACAGAGGCACAGAGACACAGAGGATTCAATCCCATTCGCTTTTCTCTGTGACTCTGTGTCTCTGTGGTGGACTTTCTACTTTCCCTTGAACGCCGCCGCGCGCTTTTCCAGGAACGCGCTCGTCCCTTCCTTCTTGTCCTCCGTCGCGCAGGCGACGGCGAACAGCGTGGCTTCGAGGAACAGGCCTTCGGCGAGCGGCATGTCGAGCCCCTTGTTCACCGCTTCCATGGTGTACTGCACGGCGAGCGGAGCGTTGGCGATGATCTTCTGCGCGATGGCTTCGGCGCGCGGCAGCAGCTCGGCGGGCGCGGTGACTTCGTTCACCAGCCCGATGCGGTGCGCTTCCTGCGCGCCGATCATCTCGCCGGAGAGCAGGAGCTGCATCGCAAGCCCGCGGCCGACCAGCCGCGGCAGGCGCTGCGTGCCGCCGTAGCCCGCCATGATGCCGAGCTTCACCTCGGGCTGGCCGAGCTTGGCGTTCTCCGAGGCGAGGCGGAAGGTGCAGGCCATCGAGAGCTCGCAGCCGCCGCCGAGCGCGAAGCCGTTGATGCAGGCGATGACGGGCTTGCCGAGGTTCTCGATGAGGTCGAGCACGGCCTGCCCCTTGTGGGTGTAGGCCTTGGCGGAGACGGGATCCTGCTTGTTGAGCTCGCCGATGTCGGCGCCGGCGACGAACGCCTTCTCGCCCGCGCCGGTGAGGATGGCGACGCGGACTTCGGCGTCGTCGCGGATGTCGGTGAAGGCGTCGCGCAGGTCGGTCATCACCTGCATGTTGAGCGCGTTCAGCTTGTCGGGCCGGTTGACGGTGACGTAGGCGATCGAATTCTTCTTTTCGAATTTCAGCGTCTGGAAGTTCATTGCATGCCTTTCAGCGCGGCGTCCTGCGGAACCGGCTTCTCCGGGTTCGACCAGTCGTAGAAGCCCTTGCCGGATTTCTTGCCGTACCAGCCGGCGAGGACGAGGCGGCGCAGGAGCGAGGGCGAAGCGAAGCGGCGCTCCTTGAACTCGTCGAACATGACGTGCGTGATGTAGTAGGTGGTGTCGAGGCCGACGAAGTCGAGCAGGGTGAAAGGCCCCATCGGGTAGCCGCAACCGAGCTGCATCCCCTTGTCGATGTCCTCGACCGAGCCGACCCCCTCCTCGTGCGCCCGGATGGCGTCGAGCAGGTAGGGCACCAGCAACCGGTTGACGATGAAGCCCGAATTGTCGCGGGCCTGCACCGGCTCCTTGCCGATCGCCTTGCAGAACGCGGTGACTTCGGCGAGCGCCGCCTCGTCGGTCAGCAGCGTGCGGACGACCTCGACCAGCTTCATCACCGGCACCGGGTTGAAGAAGTGGAGGCCGACGAAGCGGTCCGGCCGCCGGCTGGACATGGCGAGCTGGGTGACGGTCAGCGACGAGGTGTTGCTGGCGAGAATCACCCCCTCCTTCGCGACCGCGCCGACCGCGGCGTA
>DATIBR010000095.1 GCA_035457425.1 Terriglobales bacterium | reverse complement strand
ATCACGCGCACGTCCGCGGCGATGCTTTCCTGGGCCCCGACGGGGCGCACGCGCCGCTCCTCGAGCGCGCGCAGCAGCTTCACCTGCAGCGGCAGCGGCATGTCGCCGATCTCGTCCAGAAACAGCGTCCCGCCCTGCGCCGCCTGAAACAGCCCCCGGCGATCCGACACCGCCCCGGTAAACGAGCCCTTCTTGTGCCCGAAGAGCTCCGACTCCAGCAGCCCCTCCGGGATCGCCCCGCAGTTCACCGCCACGAACGGCGCCCCCGAGCGCGGGCTCGCGCGGTGGATCGCCCGCGCCAGCAGCTCCTTGCCCGTCCCGCTCGCCCCGTACAGGCACACGCTCGCGTCCGAGACCGCCACGCGCCGCGCCTGCGCGAGCAGATCCTCCATGCCGGAGCAGCGCGTGATGATCTCCCCGCGCCAGGACTGCGGCTCCCCGGAGGCCGCCGGGGGGCTTGAGAGCCGCATCGCATCGGCCACCGTGTCCAGCAGCACCTTGGGCTCGAAGGGCTTGGTCAGAAACGAGAACACCCCACGGCGAGTCGCCGTCACCGCCTCCGGTATCGTGCCGTGCGCCGTCAGTATCACCACCGGCAGCGACGGACTGTCGCGGTGAATCGCGTCAAACAGCGCCATCCCGTCCATGCCGTGCATGCGCAGGTCCGTCACCACCACCTGCGGGCGCGCCACCGCCAGCGACGCCAACGCCGCCTCCCCTGACTCCACCGCCGTCACCGCGTACCCCGACGCCGTCAGCCGCATCGCAATCAGCTGCAGCAGGTCCTTGTCATCGTCCACCAGTAGAACGGGCGGGGTCTCGTTCGCCATTACGCTTTCCTCTTCTTTCTTGCAGGCACAGATTGTTGCGAAACCATCTTTACGCCGCGTCGGCCAGCACACGCGCCGAACGGCGCGGCAGCGTTACACGAAAATGTCCGCCTGCCTCTCCGCCGAGCACAGCGATGCGCCCACCATGCGCCTCGACCAGCTCGCGCGCGATGGCGAGGCCAAGCCCGGTGCCCTTCACACGCCCCCCGGAGGCCGTGGCGCTCTCGGACCTGCGGCCGCGAAAGAACAGATTGAAGATCGACTCGCGCTCCTCCTGCGGCACCCCGGGCCCGGTATCCAGAACTTCAATGATGGCTTCTCCTGCGACCGCGCGAGCCGATACCGTTACGGTCCCGCCGGGCGGCGTGAACTTCACCGCGTTGGACACCAGGTTGTCGACGATCGAGCGCAGCTTCTCCGGATCGGCCTCGACCGTTGCGGGCTCGGCCTCGATCGCAAGCCGCAGGCTTTTCGCTCGCGCCGCGAGCTCGTGCGGTTTGACCGCTTCCTCCACCAGCGACTCGAGCGCGATGGATTTCACTTCGAGCGAGGCGGCGGCATGCAGCGCGCGCTGGTAGTCGAGCAGCTCCTCGATCAAGCGCTGAAGCTTCACGCTGTTGTCGCGCATGATCCCCACCACCTGGCGCTGCGGCGGCGCGAGCGGGCCGGCGACCTGGTCGTTCAGGAGTTCGGCGCCCTCGCGCAGCGCCGTGAGCGGCGTCTTCAGCTCGTGCGACACGTGGCGCAGAAAGCGGTTCTTCTGCGTCTCGAACTCCTCCAGCCGCCGGCGCAGCCAGTCGAGGCGACGGCCGAGGTAGCGCAGGTCCTCGGGGCCGCGCACCGCAATCGGCTGGGAAAAGTCCGCGCCCCCGAGCTGGCGGATGGCGCCGTCGATCTCCGCGATGGGGCGCGCAATGTAGCGGGTCAATGCGAGAGCGATGGCGAGCGCGACTGCGGTGCTGAAGATGAGGAGCAAGATGATGTTGCGCTGGACGTTCTCGGCGGAGACGCGCAGGCGCTCGACCTCGCGGTCGACGACGCGGTTGTTGATCGCGAGCACGTCGCGCGCACTGTCGATCAGCGCATCGACTCGGGTTCCCACCGCCTGGGAATCGAGGCTCCGACGCGGCGACGCGGTAAGCAGGTCGTACAGGCCCTGCTCGCGCTCGACCGTCACGTTCAG
>DATIBR010000094.1 GCA_035457425.1 Terriglobales bacterium | reverse complement strand
GATCATCTTCGTAGACCTTCCTGGCGGGGATCTGGCCGGCGATGATCTTGCAGAACAGACAGTCGCTCATAGCGCGACGATTCTAAACCCGGGCAGGTCGTCGGTCGTCGGCCCTCGGTCGTCGGCCGCGAGGTTCGGGGTACGAGATCGAAGATCTTAAATCGAAGATCGGAAACGCCGTCAGTCCATGCGGACGAGCCAGACCGGGGCGGAGGTGCGCGCGTTGTCGGCGACTTCCTGGGCGCGGCGCTTGTCGTCCTGCGGGACGCGGACGCGCACCCACTCGCCGGTCGGCCCGGTGAACTGGATGACTTTTGCGGTGGAGTACTTGCGCGCGAGGCGCTGCTTCACCTCGGTGGCCTCGTCGCGATCGTCGAAGGCGCCGATCTGGACGCACCAGCGCCCGCCACGGTCGATGGCGGCGGGCGTCTCGAGCACGTCGAGGCGCACCTTGGCGATGCCGGCGCGCCAGACGTCGGCCGCTTTCGCGGCGGCGCGCGAGAGGTCGATGACGCGGCCTTCGACGAACGGGCCGCGGTCGTTGATGCGCACCAGCACGCTCGTCCCGGTCTTCAGGTTGGTGACGCGCACCAGCGAGCCGAAGGGCAGCGTGCGGTGCGCCGCGGTCAGCGCGTCCTGGTCGTAGATCTCGCCGTTGGCTGCCTTGCGATTGTGGTAGGGCGGCCCGTACCAGCTCGCCAGGCCGGTCTCGGTGTAGAGGACCTTCCCGTTCCTGGGATAGGGCGACGGTTTCGCGGACGACGGATACGAGGCGACCGGAGGCGGCGGCGGCGGGATGCGGCTGGTGCGGTTCTTCTTGCCGCCGCAGCCGGCGAGCAGCAGAGCCACGCAGCCGAGCGCCGCGACCAGAGGCAGCCGGCGCACTACTTCTGCTGCTGCTCCATGTAGTCGGCGAGCTTGGCGAGCTTCTCGGCCGCGGTGCGCAGGGCCTTGGTCGAGCCCCCACGGACCTTCGGCACCACCTCGTCGTTGAGGTAGCGGATGGCGTCGTTCAGTTCCTTCTGGACGCGGTCGGACGCCGTATCGAAGGCGTCGTCCATCTTGCGTCCCGCCCGTTCGAAGGGACGGTTCTGTGGATCGGTCACGTTCCACCTTCTGTTTAGAAGCAGAGTGCCAGAGGAATGGATTATGCGCTGCCGGGATTTTTCGCGCAACGCACCGGAACCACCGGAAGAACCCTGCCGCCGAGCCGTGGCCGAGTCTTATCGCGCAGCAACCCACGCCTCCTGGCTTACCTCTTAATACAGAGGAACTACGTATGTGGGCCCTGCGGTTCGGATCCTTCGTTCTCATGCTGGCAGGTGCGCTGGCCGCGCAAGAGGCGGCGCCGCTGCGGGAAGCCCCCTCTTCCAGCTCGCGCGACGCCGCGGCGCAGGAATTGCCGGCGGCGCCTTCCGCGACGCAGCTTCAGCTCAGCCAGGAGCGGTTCCGCGCCCAGGTGGACGCCCCGCCTGAGCTGCCCCGCCGGCTCACCGCGGGCGACAAGTTCCAGCTCTTCATGCAGCACACGAACTCGCCCTTCACCTTCACCGCGGCGGGCGTGGCGGCCGGGGTGGGACAGGCGGCGAACACCGACCCGGGATTCGGCCAGGGATGGCGCGGCTTCCGCAGCCGCTACGGCGCGGCGCTGGCGGACACGGAGTCGCACGCCTTCTTCAGCAAGTTCCTGATCCCGGTGCTGGCGCACCAGGACCCGCGCTACAAGCGCAACGGGCGGGAGCCGTTCGCGGCGCGCGTGCTCGACGCCCTCTCGCAGATCGTCGAGACCGACGACGACGAAGGCGAGCCGCAATTCAACTACTCCCAGGTGCTGGGCACGGCGGTCTCCGCCTCGATCTCGAACGTGTACTACCCGCCGTCCTCGCGCGGGTTCCGGCGCACCGGCTACCGCGCCGTCACCCGGCTCGGCACCGAGGCGGGAATGAACGTGGTGCGCGAGTTCCTGCCCGACCTCAAGCGCGCGATCTTCGGGCGTCCGAAGGTCTCGGAGCGCGAGCGCGAGGCGCTGACTTGGCGCACGGGCACCCAGCCCAGCGTCACGCCGGAGCGCTGAACAGCCACATCAGTCGGAGCGGCGGATCCGCGAGCGTAGCGCGGCGGCCTGTTCCTGCAGGGACTCGGCCAGGCGCTCGGCTTCCGTCAGGCTGCCGGAGTCCTTCAGCCGGACCTTGGCGAGCTCGTCGGCCAGGCGCCGGATGGCGGCGATGCGCGCCTCCAGATCGGCAGGATCGAAGGGTTCCGAAGTCATTTTTTGACGGAAAGTGCGGCAGGATAATAGCACAAGCGCGCGCGGAGAAGACGCACGCCCGGCGCACACAAAACACGCCGGGCGCAGAGCGCGCTACACGCGAGCGCGGCTGATGGCGAGCTCGCGCTCGTCGAAATGCTGGGTCTCAGCCTCCTGGGCGTCGACGACCGCCAGCGCCGCGGTGTTCACGATGGTCTCCACCGAGCAATCGCGCGGCAGCACGTGCACGGGTTTGGAAAGTCCCATCAGGATGGGCCCGATGGCTTCCAGGCCGCCCAGCCGGGCCAGCAGCTTGAAGGCGATGTTGGCCGACTGCAGTTCAGGGAAGATCAGGACGTTGGCTCCCTCGTGCCGCAGGGGCGTGAACGGGTACGACTCGCTCAGGACTTCGGGCGAGAGCGCGGTATCGGCCATGAGCTCGCCGTCGACGATGAGCGTGGGGTCGGCGATGCGGACCAGGTCGACGGCGCGCCGCACCTTCTCGCACAGCGGGTGGCGGGTGCTGCCGAAGGTGGAGAAGGAGAGCATGGCGACGCGGGGCTCGACCTCGAAACGGCGCGCCTGCTGCGCGGCGCAGAGCGCGATCTCGGCCAGGTCCTCGGCGCTCGGGTCGATGTTCACCGCGACGTCGGCAAGGAAGTAGATCTCGCCCTTGCGCGTGACCATGGCCTGCAAGGTGGAGACCTTGTGGACGCCGGGCCGCACGTGGATGGCGTGCAGCGCCGGGCGGATGGTGTCCGGGTAATGCTGCGAGACGCCGGAGACGAGCGCGTCGGCGTCGCCCATGCGGACCATGAGCGAGCCGAACAGGTTGCGGTCGGTCACCAGGCTGCGCGCCTCGGAGAGCGTGACGCCGCGGCGCTGGCGCAGGCCGTAGTACTCGCGCGCGTACTGCTCGCGCTGCAGCGAGGCCATGGGGTCCACGATCTCGACGCCGTTCAGCTCGATGCCGGCCAGTTGCGCCTGCTCCAGGATGGCGGAGGGATCGCCCAGCAGGATGGGTTGCGCGATCTTCTCCTCCACCAGGATGTGGGCGGCGCGCAATACCTTGCCGTGCTGGCCCTCGGGGAAGACGACGCGCTTGGGTTCGGCCTGCGCCTTCTGGATCATGACGCGCATGATCTCGTGCGCCTTGCCGAGGCGGCGCTCGAGCTGCTCGCGATACTCGGCCAGGTCGACGGGATGCTGGGCGACGCCGGTCTCCATGGCGGCGCGCGCCACCGCGGCGGCTTCCCACACCAGCACGCGCGGGTCGAACGGCTTGGGGATGATGTAGTCGGGTCCGAAGCGGAAACCTTCCACGCGATACGCGCGGCAGACGGAATCGGGCACGTCCTCCTTGGCGAGGGCGGCGAGCGCGTGCGTGGCAGCCAGCTTCATCTGCTCGTTGATGGTGGTGGCGCGGACGTCGAGCGCCCCGCGGAAGATGAACGGGAAGCCAAGCACGTTGTTCACCTGGTTGGGATAGTCGGAGCGCCCGGTGGCCATCAGGATGTCGGGGCGGACGGCGCGCGCTTCGTCATAGCCGATCTCGGGATCGGGATTCGCCATGGCGAAGACGATGGGCTTGTCGGCCATCGCGCGGAGCATCTCGGGAGTAAAAGCGCCCTTCACGGAGAGGCCGACCAGCACGTCGGCGCCGCGCGCGGCTTCCGCCAGCGTGCGGTGCGGGGTCGCGAGCGCGAACCTTTCCTTGTA
>DATIBR010000093.1 GCA_035457425.1 Terriglobales bacterium | reverse complement strand
GATCGAGGGCGTCGCCGAGGAAGCCCACCGCCTGATGAACGCCGACGAGTATGAGAAGGCGGTCGCGCTGCTCGAGGGCACGCTCAAGGAGACGCCCGACGAGGAGTTGAAGGTCGTGCTGACCGAGGCTCGTCGGCACGTCCACGAGTTCGGCCGCAAGCTCGAGAACGCCATCAACAAGGCGGAAGGCCTCCTCAACGACGGCCGCGTGGACGACGCCGTCGGCTTCCTTGAGTCGCAAGCGCCAACGATGGCGCGGTCGCCGGAGTTCTGCAACCTGCTGGAGCGCGCCCGCGGCGTGCAGGACAACTCGCGCTCCATCAGCGCGGCCATCGAGAAGGCCAACGCCGCCATGGCGAAGGGCGACGTCGCCGGCGCGCTGAACATCGCCTACGCCTGCCAGAAGACTTATGGCGAGACACCGCAGGTCAAGGCCGCCATCGCGGAGCTGGAGAAGAAGCGTGGCGCGGCGGCCAAGGGCGCGGTCGAGTCAGCCATCTCCGATGGCCGCCGCCTGTTGCTTGCCCGCCAGTACGCGCAGGCGCTGGAGCGCCTTGAGCAGGCCGCTCCCTTCATCATCGAGGTCAGCGCGAGCCTGCAGAAGCAGTACGAGTCGCTGAAAGCCGACGCCACCGCTGGCGCCTCACGCCAGCAGAAACAGACGCAGCTCGACCACACCATCGTCGCCGGATCCGCCGAAGCCAACCAGACCATCGTCGCCGGCTCGTCGGAAGATGTCATCCCGGCGACCACCCTGCGCGCACCGGCGCCGCCGCGTCCGACACCGGCGACCGCACCCGCGGCCGCTGCTCCAGCGCCCGCGCACGCCCGGACGACCGCCATCCCGGCTCCCGCGCCCGCGCGCCCCAAGACCGTCGCTCCGGCGCCCGCTCCAGTCCCGGCTCCCGCTCCGGCCAGGAAGTCCCCGATGATGTTCATCATCATCGCGGTCGTGCTGCTTGTGGTGGCGGTCGCTGGCTACCTGGCCAAGGACATCTTCCTCGCCCCCAAAGCGACCACCTACATCGAGATCAACGTCACGCCCTGGGGCAAAGTGAAGAGCATCACCTCGGTGGACGGCAAGCGCTCCGTCGAGCTGCCCGCCGACGCCCAGACGCCGTTGCGCATCAACGTCCCCCCGGGCGACTACAAGGTGACCCTCGCCGGCCCTGACGGCGCCGAGCAGAGCGAGATGGTAAAGGCGACCGACGATACGCCTGGCACCTGCTGCAACATCGTCTTCCAGCAGATCGACGTCGAGAAGGTGCTCAATGCGCAATAAGACCTTCCTCGCCCTGATCGTGCTCGCGGCTCTGCCGGCATTCGGCGGTCGCAAAGAGGACCTGCAGAAACAGATCCAGGCCGCGGCCTCCTCCCGCAAGCTCGACGAAGTCGCCAAGCTCACCTGCGAGCTTGCCGGCCTCGACAGCTCCAGGAAGACCGACTGCCAGATCGCGCAGTCCGAGGCGGCCGCCGAGGAAAAGCGCAACGACGCGCGCTTCAACGAGGGCGTCGCCTTCTTCAACCAGGGCGCCTTCGACGATGCTGAGCAGAAGCTGAAGAACATCCGCTTCGGCGCCCACTTCGCCGAGGCGCAGCGCTACATGACGCAGCTCATCCCGGCCAAGCGCCGCGAGCAGCAGGCGGCCGCGGCCGAGGCGCCGCAGTTGAAGCTCTTCAACGACGGCCAGTCCGCATACAACAGCAACAACTTCGCCGCGGCCAAGAGCTCGCTTTCGCAGGTGAAGGGCGCCAAAGCGGGCGAGGCGCAGGCGCTGCTCGCCAAGATCAATCAGTACGAGGCCGCGATGGCCGAGGGCGACCGCTTGGCCGCCAGCGGCAATCACCGCCAGGCCCAGCAGTCCTACGAAGACGCGGCGCGCCTGAAGGGCGATGGTCCCGGCGACCCGCGCGGCAAGGCCACGCGCGAGCAGGCCGCCGCCAACCCGCCCAGCACTCCCGCCACGGTGGCGACCACGACTCCCACGCAGCCGACTCCCACACCCACGGCTTCCAGCAGCACGCGCACCGCCCCGACCCCGACGCCGATCTCGCGCGCCGCCGCCATCAAGGAGCCCGCGCGCCCGAAGATCGACATCGCGAAGCTCCTCGTCGAGGCCGACGACGCGCGCAACAAGAAGAACTACACCGCGGCCAAGAGCAAGTACATCGCCGTGCTGGCGGAGGACCCGAACAATGGGACCGCGCGCAGCGCTCTCGCCGCCATCCAGAAGGAAGAGGAGACCAAGCCGCAGCCCGAGCAGCAGCAGGTCGTTGCCACCTCTGAGGCCGACATCATGCTGCTGCGCGCCATCGGCGAGTATTACAAGGGCGCATACACCGAGGCCGAGACCCACATCAAGGACTACCAGAACGTCAACGGCTCCAAGAAGGCGCTTGGGTATTTCTTCTCGGGCGTCAGCAAGCTCACCCGGTACTACCTGGGCGGCGCGACCGACCGCAAGCTCTACAACGACGCCGAAGCGGCGCTGCGCATCGCCAAGGGCATGCCCGGCTTCAAGCCGCCGGACGAGCAATACGTCTCGCCCAAGATCCTCAAGGTCTACAACGCACTCTAGAGGCGGTCCCCAACTACACGCCGGCGACTCGCCGGCGCTTTTCATTTGCGGATGAGGAAGGGATTCGTCTCGCGCTCCTCGCCGATGGTCGTGGCCGGCCCGTGCCCGGGGATGACCAGCGTGTCATCCGGTAGCGCCAGCAGCCGCGACTGCAGCGAGTCGATGATCTTCTCGAACGAACCGCCCGGCAGGTCGGTCCGCCCGATCGAGCCCGCGAACAGCGTGTCGCCCGCGATCAGCTTCTTTTCGGCGGGGAAGTAGAGGCAGGAGCTGCCCTCGGTGTGCCCGGGGGTGTGGATGGCCGTCGCCTCCAGTCCGCCGACGCGCAGCTTGGCGGCATCTTTCAGCAGGGAATCGACGCTCGTTGCCGATGGCGGC
>DATIBR010000092.1 GCA_035457425.1 Terriglobales bacterium | reverse complement strand
CCTTCGCATCCACCTTGCCCTGGTTGACGCTGGCGTCGGTGTTGGCGCTGGACGAGTGGCTGCCGTTGACGTCGAGCGAACGGTCGCCCTTCTTCACGTCGGCCTTGCCGGCGGCGCTGGACTGCGTGTTGGCCGAGGCGTTGGCGGAAGGCATCGGCTTCTCGGCCGACTTCTCCGCCTTCTTCTCGGACTTCTTGGCTTCCTGCTTGGCCTTCGCCTGGGACTTCTGCGCGGTCTTGCTGGAAGCGTCGGCGGCGCCTTCGGCCTTCGCCGAAGCATCGGTCGCGGTCTGGCCGGCGACGTCGGTGGCCTGGCCCGCGACGCCGGTCGTGGACTGCGCGGTCGAGCTGACGGTCGAATCAGCCTGGCCGGTCACGCCGGAGAGCTGGCCGTCGGCGTTCAGCGTGCCGCTGGCGGTGGAGTCCACGGTCGAGCCGAGGTTGCCGCCCTGGCCGTTGAGCCCGACGTTGCTGGTGGAGCCGAGCGTGCTGTTGACGGTGCTGCCCGCGGTCTTCGCGGCGCCGTTCACCGTGCCGCCCACCGTGCCACCAAGGTTGACCTGAGCCGAAGCCGGCAGCGCGACGAGCGCCAGCGCGGCGATTGTGAGAACAAACAGTTTCATCACCTTCATGATCCGATTCCCTTTCCCCCGGTCCAGAACGCGAGTGGGAGCTGCGTTCGTTACGAAGCGGCCGGGATACGGGGGTGAGAAAAGCAGCCGGAATGCCAGCAGGAGCTCTGGTGTAAGTGGTTGCTGGAATGGAGGTTGTGGGATTTAACCGTTCAGTTAGGAAGGAAGAAATTACAGTAATCCGGTAGTAGGTACATAGTAGTGCTACTTTCAGAAACGAGGCAGGTCCCTCGACTCGGGCGCGTAGAGGTTCGCCGCGCCCTCGCTCGGGATAACCTCCGTACGGAGAGGGTTAGCGGTTGCCGAAGTTGTCGTCGTCCATGTTGATGGTGCCGGGATTGGGCGGGGCGCCGTCGAAGAAGACGACGGACTGGACGCCGGTGACCTCGATGCGCTTGCGGCACTGGATGTTCTTGCACATGACGAGATCGTCTTTGCGGACCATGTAGGAGCGGGCCTTGGCAAACTTGGCGCGGTCGTTCTCGTCGGCGCGCGGGGGGAGCTGCTTCTTCTTGGTGCGGACGAGCCAGGCGAGCTCGTACTCGGCGGACTTGCGACACTTCGGGCAGTGCAGCGTGGCGGGCTTTTTCTGCTCGCGCTCGTCGTAGAACTCGCGTTCGTCAAGGGCCATAGTAGGTCGTCGGCCGTCGGTCGTTGGTCGTCGGCCGCAACGATTATTGCATAATGCGCGGAGCGGCGGCGGAGGGCGGGTGGCAAAGAAGCGCAAGAAGAAACTGACGGCGGCGAAGCTGGTGAAGGCAGCGGCGCGGGAGCACGTCGGGATGCCGCCGCCGACGCGGCGCACGCCGGATCCGAAGAAGAAGCGGGCGGCGCGCGAGAAGCACAAGCCGACGCTGGGCAAGCTCATGTCGGAAGAATGAGGTCGGTTGCGCTCGGGCTCACGCCCTCGCGCGCGAAGTGTCGCCGGCTGAAGCCGGCTGCGAAAATCTTAGCAACCGTTTCCCAGGCCTCGCGGCCCGGGCTCGAACAAATGTCGCCCTTCGGGCTCCGGAGTTCGCCAAGCCAGCCGGCCAGGAGGCCAGCGCTCCGACGGAGCGGAAAATCTCTGGCCAACGCCGCGCTCGCGGGCGAATAATGGCGGCCTCCCCAGCATTCTCGAGGTGATGGCATGAGATCGCGCATAGCCCTGGGGCTCGCTTGCCTACTTTCCTTCTCTTGCGCGCTGGCGCAGACAAAACCGGCGGAGCGCGCTGTTTCCAGCCAGGAAGCCACGGCGGTGGTGCAGCAGGCGCTGGCCGACCAGCTGCGCATGACGGACCTGCTGGAGAAGTACAGCTACTCGAAGCACATCGTGTCGGAGAGCTTCACGATGAAGGACAAGCCGACCGGGCGCTACGAGCGTGTCTACAGCTACGCGCCGTGCGAAGGGCGGCAGTGCATCACGCTGGTCAGCGTGGAGAACCGTCCGCCAAAAGAAAAGGAACTGAAAGAGCACGAGAAAGAAATCAAGAAGCTGCGGGAGCAAGAGGCCAAGAAGACGCCCGCGGACAAGCAGAAGGAAGAAGACGAAGACCTGTTCCTGTCGAAGGACTTCCTGGCAGTGTTCGACTTCTCGGACGGCGGCAGCGACCTGTACAAGGGGACGGCGGTGCAGGTGGTGGCGTTCCAGCCGAAGGAGGAGAAGGTCGCGCTGGCGAACAAGGACAACAAGGTGCTGACGAAGATGGCGGGGCGGCTGTGGATCAGCGAGGTGGACCACCAGATCGTGGCGTCGGAGATGAAGATGATCAAGCCGATCAAGGTGTGGGGCGGGTTCGCGGGCGCGATCAACGCGATGACGGTGCAGCAGGAGTACGTGCGCGACCACGGGATGTACCTGCCGAAGAAGAGCGTGGTGGAGATGGAGATCCGCATCATGTTCTCGAAGGGCAAGCTGCGGCTGACCGAGGAGTACCTGGAACTGAAGGCGCCGGCGGCGCCGGCGGTCGCGGCGAAATAGGGAGCGAGTGCAACGAGCAGGCGCGCGGTCTCGTCCAACCGACATGACCCCCTCAGCAGCGGCGCGGGCGATGGCCCGCTTCGGCGGCGTGGTGCTGCTGGCGGCGCTGGTGTGCGGCGGGCGGGCGAGCGCCGCCGACAGCGCGCGCGTGAGCGGCGTGATCTTCACGATGGGCGCCGACCGGGTGCAGACGGTGTGGCCGAACGCGCGCGTCACGCTGAAGAACCTGGGCACGAAGGACGCGGTCGCGACGGTGTCGAGCGAGGTCGGGAGGTACAGCTTCACGGGCCTGCTGCCGGGCGAGTACGAGGTGAGCGTGAGCCTGGCGGGGTTCGACGCGGTGGTGAAGCGCGTGACGCTGGCCGAGGGCGCGGACGCGAAGCTGGACTTCGAGCTGGCGCTGCGGCGGGCGGAGTCGGTGACGGTGAGCGCGGAGCCGGAGAGCGTGGACACGACGTCGAGCTCGGGCAACACGCCGACGCTGACCGCGGAGGTGCTGAAGTCGGCGGTGAGCCTGGGCCAGGACTTCCAGCAGGTGCTGCCGATGCTGCCGGGGGTGGTGCGCGGGCTGGACGGCGAGATCCGCATCAAGGGCGGGCGGACGAACCAGACCAACACGCTGGTGAACAGCGCAGGCGTCACCGATCCGTACACCGGGCAGCCGGCGCTGCAGCTTCCCGTGGTGGCGGTGGAATCGGTGCGGGTGCTGTCGAACCCGTTCTCGGCGGAGTACGGGGAGTTCTCGAGCGGGGTGGTGGAGGTGCACACGCGCGGCGGGACGGACCAGTGGAAGTGGCTGCTGGAAGACCCGATCCCGCGGTTCCGCTGGGTGGACGGGTCGACGCACGGGATCGAGGACGCGTCGCCGCACGTGACGTTCGCGGGCCCGCTGAAACGCGGCAAGCTCTACCTGTTCCAGTCGCTGGCGTACCACTACGACGCGGTGAAGGTGTATTCGCTGCCGGATCCCGACAACGTGCGCGTGGTCGAGCGGGCGAACACGTACACGCAGATCGACTGGAACCTGAACGCGAACCACCTCTTCACGGCGGGGCTGACGACCGACCCGCAGGAGACGAAGTTCGCGAACATCGACAGCTTCAACCCGCAGCCGGTGACGGCGGACGCGGAGCAGCGCGGGTACTTCGTCTCGGCGGCGCACCGGTGGATCATGAAGTCGGGCGGCTTCCTGCACACGCTGTTCGCGGCCAAGCGGATGGACGCGCAGGTGTACCCGGCGCAGCCGGATCCGGCCGGCATGGTGTTGTTCCCGGAAGAGAACTTCGGCGGGTACTTCCACCGGCAGGACCGGCGGACGCGGCTCTACCAGTGGTCGCAGACGCTGCACACGCGTCCGCTGGAGGGCGCGGGGCGGCATCTGCTGACCCTGGGGTACTCGTACTCGCACGCGAACTATCGCGGGTGGATCGCGGACCAGGCGGTGCGCGTGCTGCGCGACGACCACGCGCTGAGCCGCACGATCGCGTACGGCGGGAGGCGGGCGGCGCGGGAAGCGACGCACGAGCTGGCGGTGTTCGCGCAGGACAGCTGGCAGGTGCATCCGCGATTCACGCTCGACCTGGGGCTGCGGCTGGAGCACGACAGCCTGTCGGTGGAGGCGATGAACGCGTCGCCGCGCGCAGGGTTCGTGTTCGCGCCGACGCGCGACAACCGGACGGCGATCCGCGGCGGCGTGGGCGTGTTCTTCGACAAGATCCCGCTCAACGTCGCCATCTTCCCGGAGATCCCGGAGCAGACCATCACGCGCTATGCGAATGACGGGGTGACGGTGGTGGACGGTCCCAACACCTTCCGGCACGTGATCGCAACGCGCGATGGCGGGCTGCGCGTGCCCTACAGCCTGGGGTGGAGCCTGCAGTTCGACCGCGAGCTGCGGCGCGGGCTGCTGCTGCGCCTGGGATATGAAGGGCGCGAGGGCTTCCGGGAGTTTTATGTCGACCCATTCCAGTCGCCGGCGACGGGGGCGGAGCTGCGGCTGTTCAACTCCGGGCGGCAGAGTTATCGCGAGTACCTGGTGCTGCTGCGGTGGAAGCCGGTGGAGCGCACGACGATGTACGGCAGCTACGTGCACGCGCGGGCGCGCGGCGAGCTGAACGAGTACAACCAGTTCTTCGGAGGCGTGCCGTCGCCGCTGGTCCGCGCAAACCAATACGGGCCGCTGGACGCCGACGCGCCGCACCGCGTGCTGCTGTGGGGGATCGTGGGATTGCCGTACAAGCTGGAGTTCGTCCCGGTGCTGGACGTGCACTCGGGCTTCCCGTTCTCGGCGCTGGACCGCGACTGGAACTACCTGGGGGAGCGCAACCGCGCGGGGCGGTTCCCGACGTTCGTCGGCGTGGACACGAAGATCCAGTATCCGTTCGACTTCAAGTTCAAGGACCGGCGGTTCCAGTTCCGCGCGGGAGTGAACGTGCTCAACGTGCTGAACCACTACAACCCGCGCGAGGTGCAGCAGTATTCGGCGTCGCCGAACTTCGGGACGTTCTACAACTCGGTGGGGCGGCGGTTCCGACTCGAAGGAGCGTTCGATTTCTAAACTGGTTTCCCGTTTCCGGTTTCCCGTTCGAGTTTCGAGTTTCGAGTTTCAAGAAAACCTCCTACAATCGCGCGCCATGTACTGCCGACGGCGCATCTTCGCTGTGCTGCTCGTACTCGCGACTTCCCTGCTCGCCTGGCCGCAACAGGAAGAGGACCAGGACGAGGCTCCGACGCAGGCGGAGCAGCGCGAGGTCATCCGGTCGTTCGACAGCCAGATCGAGCTGCGGCGCGACGGGTCGATGCGCGTGACCGAGACGATCCGGGTGCGGGCGCTCAACGAGCAGATCAACCACGGCATCTATCGCGACTTCCCGACCCACTACCGCGACCGCTGGGGCGAGCGCTACAACGTGAAGTTCGAGGTGGTGGGCGCGCGGCGCGACGGCCACCAGGAGGAGTGGCGCGCGGAAGGGCAGGACAACGGCGTGCGCGTGTACCTCGGGAACAAGGACGTGGTGGTGCCGGTGGGCGAGCACACCTACGAGATCACGTACGAGACGGACCGGCAGGCGGGCTTCTTCGCCGACCACGACGAGCTTTACTGGAACGCGACCGGCAACGGCTGGGTGTTCCCCATCGAGCAGGCGACAGCGGAGGTGACGCTGCCGAGCGGCGTGGCGCGGGGCGACATCCGGGTGGAGGCGTACACCGGGGCGCAGGGCGAGCAGGGGCGAGCGTACACCGCCGAGGTCGACGGCAACGGGGTGGCGCACTTCGCGACGACCGCGCCCCTGGAGTCCTACCAGGGCATGACCATCGATGTGATGTTCCCCAAGGGAGTGCTGGCGGAGCCGACGCGCGAGCAACGGATCCAGTGGTTCCTGGAGGACAACAAGCCGGCGCTGGCGGCGGTGATCGGGCTGCTGCTCACCTTGCTGTACCAGTTCCTGGCGTGGCGCGCTGTGGGCAAGGACCCGGAGCCGGGCACGATCGTGGTGCGCTACGAGCCGCCGGCAGACTTCTCACCCGCGGCGGTGCGCTACCTGCGGCGGATGAAGTACGACGACAAGTGCTTCGCGGCGCTGGTGGTGGACCTGGGCGTGAAACGCTTCCTGCGCATCGAGCAGGACTCGGACGGGGAGTTCACGCTGCACCGGGAGTCGAAGACGGCGCGCCAGGACCTGACGTTCGACGAAGACCGGCTGGCGCAGAACCTGCTGGGCTCGCGGGATGCGATCGTGCTCAAGCAGACGAACCACAGCGAGATCAAGAGCGCGATCGACGCGGTGAAGAAAGCGCTGGCGGCGAAGCTGGAGCAGACGTACTTCGTCAGCAACCGGAAGTACCTGTGGCCCAGCGTGGGACTGACGGTGCTGACGCTGCTCGCGGTGGTGGCGACGGCGCCGCTGGAGATGATGCCGGTGGCGCTGTTCATGACGGTGTGGCTCTCGGGTTGGAGCGTGGGCGTGACGGTGCTGACGCTGCGGGTGGCGGCGGCGTGGAAGGCGGCGTGGCACTCGAAGGGCTGGGGCAAGACGAGCTACTTCGGCGCGCTATTCATCACGGCGTTCGCCATCCCGTTCTTCCTGGGGGAGCTGTTCGGGCTGGGGATGTTCGCGCGCGCGACGTCGATCGTCGGGACGCTGGTGCTGGCGGCGCTGGGCGTAAGCAACTTCGTGTTCCACGAGCTGCTGAAGGCGCCGACGAGCGCGGGGCGGCAGTTGCTGGACCAGATCGACGGCTTCCGCGAGTTCATCGGAGCGACCGAGGACGTGGAGCGGAAGTATCCGCTGGAGCGCAGCCCGGCGACGTTCGAGAAGTTCCTGCCGTACGCGATGGCGATGGACCTGGAAGAGGTGTGGACGGCGAAGTTCGCTTCGGTGCTGGCAGCAGCGGCGGCGGCGGGCGCGGGGACCGCGGCGGCCTACTCGCCGGCGTGGATGAACCTCGCGGGCTCGAACTTCAGCAACCTGAGCTCGCTGGGCAGCGACTTGGGCGGGTCGCTCTCGAGCGCGATCTCGTCGTCGTCGACGGCGCCGGGGTCATCGTCGGGCGGAGGAGGCGGGGGCTCGTCGGGCGGTGGCGGAGGCGGCGGGGGCGGCGGCGGCTGGTAGATCTGCTGGCGGCCTGCGGCTGGCAGCTTGCCGCAGAGGATGGTCGCGAACCGCGGCCAGCCGCTCGCTGCGAGCCGCTAGCCGTTCCCTATACGGGCTCGATGGCGTGGAAGCGCTTGAGGTCCATGGTGACGGACTGGCCGGGGCGCGGCGAACTGTAGACGCTGGCGAAGCGCGCGTTCCAGACGACTTCGTCGGGGACGTAGGACGAGCGGCTGTGGACGCGCTCCGAGGAGGTCTCGTCGATGCCGGTGAGCAGGATGAGGAACTCGGCGCGATCGGCCTTCATCTGCTCCGGCGTCAGGCCCTTGAGCGGACTGCTGTCGTCGATGGGATGGACGATGGTCCAGGCCAGCGGGAAGAAGACGACGGAGGGCCGCTCGAGCGTGAGGGGATAGTACTGGCGCATGCGCACGCCGCTCTTCATCTCGAAGCGGCTGAAGATCACCTTGGCCTTGAGCTCGATGATCTGGCTGGTGCGCGCGTTCACCACGCGGAACATGAAGGCCTTCCCGTCCTGGTAGGGCGCGACCACGGAACGGGCGCTGTAAACGATCTGCGCCACCGGGCGCGAGAAGCGCGCGAACACCACGCCGGTGATCAGGGCGAGGCTGATGAGGGCGAAGATGACCTCGGCGGTCATGACGAGATTGGCGACCAGGCCGGTCACGACCAGGTTCCCGTAGCCGATGGTGGAAGCCGTCTCCACGCTGAAGAAGAAGGCGCGCGCGAAGGGACTCGCGACCCCGATGTCGCCCTGGAGAACGTTCGGCCCGCAAGCCAGGTAGGCCAGAGCGAAGAGCCCGTTGGCGATGGTGTAGTAGCCGATGACGAGGGTGAAGAAGCGCGGCCAGGTCATGGTGAGCAGCAGGTGGTAGAGGTTGAGCGTCTGCCAGAAGCCGATGCCCTCGCGCTCGACGTTGAAGGAGCCGTCGCGATTGAGCAGGCGCTGCTCGCTCGCGCGCGAGACGACCGCGCCAAAGCCAAGGTCGCGCTCGAGCTCTTCCGGCCGGATGGGGGCGGTGACCATGGGCAGTAGATGTTACGCGAGGTTGCTGGGATTCGCGCCCCCAGCGAACGAAGATCCTTCCCACCCGAGCAAAACCGGCCCGGTGGGGGACCCAGCTCCCTTCCCTTCAGCGGCCTACCATGCGCTGGAGTTCCTCGGGGTAGCGCTCGCCCTGCACCGGGATCTTGGCGACGGCAGTGTTGATGTCGCGCAGATCCTCGGGCGTGAGCTCGAGGGCAGCGGCGCCGATGTTCTCCTCGAGGCGATGCAGCTTGGTGGTGCCGGGAATGGGGACGATCCAGGGCTTCTGCGCCAGCAGCCATGCGAGCGCGATCTGGGCAGGCGTGGCGCTCTTCTTCGCGGCAATGCGCGCGAGCAGGTCGACGACTGACTGGTTCGCCTGGCGCGCTTCTGGAGTGAAGCGCGGCAGCTTACTGCGGAAGTCGGACGGAGCAAATCGCGTGTTCACGTCCATCTTGCCGGTGAGGAAGCCGCGGCCGAGCGGGCTGTAGGGGACGAATCCGATGCCGAGCTCTTCGGCGAGCGGGAGCACGTCTTTCTCGGGGTCACGGTACCAGAGGGAGTACTCGTACTGCAGCGCGGTCACGGGCTGGACGGCGTGGGCGCGGCGGATGGTCTCGACGCCGGCTTCGGAGAGCCCGAAGTGCTTCACCTTACCCTGCTGGATGAGATCCTTGACGGCGCCGGCGACGTCCTCGATGGGAACGTCGGGGTCGACGCGGTGCTGGTAAAGCAGGTCGATGGCTTCGACGCGCAGGCGCTGGAGGGAGGCTTCGGCGACCTGCCGGATGCGCTCCGGGCGGCTGTCGACGCCGGCTTGCTTGCCGTCCTCGATCTTGAAGCCGAACTTGGTGGCGATGACGACGCGGTCGCGGACCGGCGCGAGCGCTTCGCCGACGAGCTCCTCGTTGGTCCAGGGACCGTAGGCCTCGGCGGTGTCGAAGAAGGTGACGCCGAGGTCGACCGCTTTGCGGAGGAGTGAGACGGCGTCTTGCTTGCTGATGCCCTGGCCGTAGGAGAAGTTCAGGCCCATGCATCCGAAGCCGAGTGCGGAGACCTCAAGGGCGCTCTTGCCGAGTGTGCGCTTCTGCATGGTGTCCTTCTCGTCGTGGTCAGGGTGCGAGTACGTAGATGACCCAGGGCGCGACCGTGGTCTCGCTCACCCAGCGATAAGGTTCGTCGCCCTTCGCCAGGGGTTTGCAGGTAGCGACGACCGCGAGGCCGGCCTGCTGGTAGACGGTGCGATACGCCTCGTCGGGAAAGAGGATGTCTTCGGTCGGGAGGCGCTCTGGAAAATCCGTGGTCACGATGCGGACGACGTCGCCCGGCCCGGCATGGCGGTTCTCAGGAAAATCCCGGGTCGAGAACGAGGCCCACTCGTGCCAGTAGATCTCGGGAGCGGAGACGACGCTGAGGAGCCGGCCGGTGGGGCGCAGCAAGCGGCGCAGGTCGCGGAAGATGCGGGCCTTGGTCTCGGCGCCCGGGATGTTGTCGAAGGTGAACATCGAGAGGACGAGGTCGAAGCCGGCGTGCGGGAAGGCGCTGAAGTCGTCGCCGGGGATGAGGCGGTAGTCGCCGGCGGGGTCGAGCTGGCGCGCCTTGGCGACCATCGCGGGCGCGATGTCGACGCCGACGGTCTTCAGCCCGAGACCGGCGAGGAAGCGGGTGGAGCGGCCGGTGCCGCAGCCGAAGTCGAGGGCGTCCGAGCCGGTGACGTGCTCGCGGACGAGCTGCGGGATGTCGCGGTAGGCGAGATAGTAGGTGTTGGCGAATTCGAGACGCGCGTAGGCCTCGGCGTGAGCGGCGTCGGCGTAGGTGTTCCGGAACGTCATGGGCGCGTGCTGCGGTGGAACGAAACTTGGCGGAAGCGTGTCGGAGTCGAACCGACCAGCGACGTCAGAGACGCCGCTCGCTGGTTTTGAAGACCAGAAGGGTCACCGGACCCCATGCGCTTCCTTATTCCCAGGGTCGCCGCAACGCTACTCGGCTCGCCCTTCGTGCTCGCCTCGGCTGCGTCGCCCCTCGCGCTCCGCTCGCGCAGTCCGGCGCTCGCTTCGCGCTCACCCGTTCTCTTGTCAGGGTCGCGCCAACGCTACTCGGCTCGCCCTTCGTGCTCGCCTCGGCTGCGTCGCCCCTCGCGCTCCGCTCGCGCAGTCCGGCGCTCGCTTCGCGCTCACCCGTTCTCTTGTCAGGG
>DATIBR010000091.1 GCA_035457425.1 Terriglobales bacterium | reverse complement strand
TTTGTTCTTCGCCGAGGTAGGTCAGCGAGACGTCAGGGTCGGCTCCCGAGCTTGTGAAGCTAAGCAACGCCGGAAAGAACCAGGCTGCATCGGTCGCACAATTGTGAACAGGGCAGGAATGCTGGACCCCATCGTTTCCAGACCAGCTCCCCACGGGGTAGCCATCCGAAGCGTCGCGACGTTGGCTCTCAATGACAGAGCTCCCGCTGATTAAGTCAACGCGACTTTTCATCGTTCCTTGCGCCCAGATGTGAGCTATGCCTACCGTCTTCTGAGAACCAGTGGAAGCGGTGGCATCGGCGACTATCGCCACATCCGACACCAGTTTTCCTCCGGTTAGCGCTGCTTTGGACTCGGTGGCTGTTGATAGGGCAAGTGTGTCGCCAGACTGAGGTAGTGCGTGAGCACAGAAAAGGAGAGAGGCAACTCCGACCAGAAGTACACGAGGAGTCATTCGAAACCTCCGACAATTCATGGGGCCGGGGCCGATTGTGAGCGAGATGCAGAGTAGCTGCTGGATGTTGCTCACGGTAGACGGCTGCTCGTTGTTCATGTTGAACAAGGCCGATTCTCGTTGCCAGAGGAGAGAGGGAGAGAGCAATGACATTTCGCACCGAGAGGTAGAGTTCGGCTCTGACCTCAAGTAACGACTCAACTGGTGAGCCATAAAACAGCCCTCTACGTGCGAAGCATCAGGTTGCGGTGACGCTGTGGTGACGTAGGGAAGGCAAATCGCACCTACTTGGACCAAGAATGTCCCAGAGCAAGCCCTGGCAAGTCGTTGAAATGAGTGCCCCTTGCCAAAGCCAGCTGACTCAGTCCTAAACCATCAAATGTGAGTAGAGAGCACTTTCACGGCGGTAACGCGGGTTCAAATCCCGCTGGGGACGCCAAGATTCCGCCCTCCATCTCTTTCTTTCTTGCGTGACGCCAGTCACTGCGCGCGCCTCCCGGCGCGCCGAAGATTTCCACGGTAGCGTCTTCATTCTTGGTGTCCGGCCAGAGCACCGGCACATCTCTACGCCTGCCTGGGAGGTCTTCGATGAAACGTTCGTTATTCCTGCTGATAGTCGTCATCGCCGTCGTCGCGGTCGCCGGCTTCTGGTTCTTCTCGATCCGCGAGCAAGTGAACGAACCTGCTGCCGCGATGAAGATCGCCGCCTCGCCGGCGCGGCCGATCGGGCAGCCCATCACCATCGCCGTGCCGCTGGGACTGCCGCCGGTGCCGGTGCCGGCGGACAATCCACCGACCGCCGAGACCATTGCGCTCGGCCGGCGGCTCTACTACGACAAGCAGCTCTCGGCCGACGGCTCCGTGGCGTGCGCGAGCTGCCACGATCCGGCGGCGGGTTTTGCCGACCCCAGGCCGGTGTCGGTCGGCGTCGGGCAAAAGACCGGGACGCGCAACTCGCCGACCGTGATCAATTCCGCCTACTACGAGGTGCAGTTCTGGGACGGCCGCGCGCCCACGCTCGAGAAGCAGGCGGAGGGCCCGGTTGCGAACCCGGTCGAGATGGCGCACACGCTCGCGGGCGTGGAGCAACGGCTTGCGAAGGACCCGAGCTACCTGGCGGAGTTCGAGCGCGCCTTCGGTGCCGGCCCCATCACCTACGACAAGATCGAGAAAGCCATCGCCAGCTTCGAGCGCACTGTGCTGAGCGGCAACTCGCCCTTCGACCGCTGGTACTACGGCGGCGACCAGAAGGCGGTGAGCGCGTCCGTGAAGCGCGGGTTCGAGGTCTTCCGCCGCGCCGACAAAGCGAACTGCGCGGCCTGCCACACGGTCGGCGAGAAGTACGCGCTGTTCACCGACAACAAGTTCCACAACCTGGGCGTCGGCGTGTTCGGCGACGAGCAGCTCAAGGACGTCGGGCGCTTCGAGGTCACCAGGCAGGAGAAGGACAAGGGCGCGTTCAAGACGCCCACGCTGCGCAACATCGCGCAGACGGCGCCCTACCTGCACGATGGCAGCCGCAAGACGCTGAAGGAGGTCCTCGACTTCTACGTAGGCGGCGGGAACTCCAACGTGCACCGCGACCCGCTCATCAAGCCGCTCGACCACCTGACGGGCCAGGAACAGGCCGACCTGCTGGCCTTCCTGGAGGCGCTCAATGGCGAACTGCCCAAGGACGTCGGGCCGCCCATGGTAGAGGCCAAGAAGTAGACGAAAAACGGCCCCCGAGCCGCCGCTACCCCCTCGTAGCGGCGGCTTTTGTCGTGTCCCGGCAGCAGCCCACCCGCACTGCCAGGGACGCATCCCAATCTTCCAGAACCCCTGATCTGACACGTACGAGGCCCGGCGAAAGCCTGCCCGACTGCTTCAGGGGAGAACTACGGGAGAGTCGCTCATGAGAAGGATCGGAGTGCTTTTGATCGCGGCGCTGGCACTGACAATGGCGCCTAGCCTCTTTGCCCAGAACCACGGGCAGGTGGGCATCTTTGTGGATTACACACGGCTGCAGCCGCTGGAACTGAACATGACGGGCGTCGGCGGGCGTGTCGGATTCAACGTGCATACCAACGTGGCTCTGGAAGCCGAAATGGGCTACCAGTTCTCGCAGACGTTCCTGGAGAGCTGCGACGCCTGTCCTGGACCCATCATCCCGGCGCCCGAGCGCAGCGACCTGCGCGTCCTGCACGGCCTGTTCGGTCCCAAGTTCCAGACCGGCAACGACGACTCCAAGGCGCGCTTCTTCGTCACGGTGAAGGGCGGCTTCGCCAAGCTGGGGATCTCGGACCGCCCGGTGACCTTCGGGAACTTCGCCACCTCGATCGAGAACCTGCGGCTGCGCGAGACCAACGGCGTCCTGTATCCGGGCGCGGGTGCGGAGTTTTACTTCGGCCCGTTCGGGCTGCGCTTCGACGCCGGCGACGAGATGATCTTCTTCGAGGACGGTCGTCGCGACAACCTGCGCATCACCGGCGGACCCATCATCCGGTTCTAGCCGGCCGTTGCGACCAAGAAAAAGCCCCGCCTCGCGGCGGGGCTTTTCCGTTGCTGGAGCTTACCAGGTGAAGCGCACACCGAACTGGATCTGGCGCGGGTCGTGCGCGGACTTGATCTTGCCGAAGTCCGGGTTGAGGCTGAAGCCATCCGTGCTCAGCAGGCTGATCGGGTTGTAGAGGTTCTCCGCCCCGAACAGGTTGTAGAACTCCGAGCGGAAGCTCAGCATCATGCCCTCATCGCCGATCGGGAAGTTCTTCTGGATGGCGAGGTTGACCGTGCTGAACATCGGGCCGGTGAAGGCGTTGCGCTCGGTGTTGCCGTTGCAGGATGTTCCGGTGGTCCCATCCGCCGCGAACAGGCCGAGGCCGGAATCCGGGATGGCCGGGCCGCACGTGAGGGCTGCGATTGCGAGGTTGCTCGGATTGATGGCGCCGTTCGGATCAGTCGAGGTTGCGACCGCTCCGGTGGCATTCGCACGCTGCGAGAGCTCTCCACCCACCAGACTGTAGATGGTGTAGGGCTGCCCGCTGCGCGCGGTCGCGATACCCGAGATCTGCCAGTAATCCAGCCACTTCGACCACCCCCACGCCTTCTGCAGCGAGGGAACGTCGTACGTGAAGTCGAGAACGAAGCGGTGGTCGCTCTGGTAGTCCGAGCGGCCCCAGTCATCGTCCAGGAAGTTGTTCGGGTCCTGCGGGATGGTGTACGGCGTGGTGATGCCGGTGGTGCTGCCGGTGGTCGTGAGCGCCGTCAGGCTGCCGCCGGACTGGGCGGGGTTGAAGCCACCGCCGGAGCAGCTGAAGGGGTTGAACATGCCGACGGATTGCGGGCCGCAACCCATCTGGAACATGGTCTGCGGGATCTGCGGGAACACCAGCGCGCTGGCGTTGTCATGCGCCCGCGAGAAAGTGTAAGTCCCGTTCAGCCGCAGCCCGTGCCAGTCGGCCACGCGCGCGCGCACGAACAGCGAGTTGTAATGCGACTCGCCCTGGTTGGTCTGCATGAACACCGGAGCGTACGAGTTGTTGTCGCAAGCGCCGAGGGTCGAACTGCAGAACCACTCGTTGTTGAAACCCTGGTTGAAGAATACCGGCAGGTCGTAACCGAAGCTGCCTACGTAGCCCACCTCACCCACGATGTTGTTGGTGAACTGGTGCTGCAGGGAGCCGTTGAGCTGCCAGACCTTCGGATTATTGTCGTTCTCGGGATCGCGACCGTACATCGCGCCGGCCAACACGGCCGACTGGAGGTACTGGCACGGGGCGCCGATCTCGATGACGCATTGGGCGAAGGGCTGCGGCTGGCCCACCATGTAGGCTGGATTCAGCGACGCATTCCCGTACGAGAAGCTTCCCGGATCGCCGGCGAAGGCGAAGGGATCGTACAAGCTGCCGTAGATCCCTTGCGGCAACTGCGAAGCGACCCCATTGAGGCTGGGATCCGGCACGAAGAGCGAGGTCGGACGGTTGTACATCAACTGGCTGGTGTAACTCGCGGGCTCGCGGTCGTAGAACAAGCCGCCACCCGCGCGCACCACCCACTTGCCGTCTCCCGTCACGTCCCAAGCCACGCCCAGGTGCGGCGAGAAGTTGGTGTAGTGGTTGTTGTCCAAGCCGCCATCCGTGCCAGTCGGCGAGCAGTCCCAAAGGTTGATATTGCCAAAGGAAGCCGGAGTGATCGGGTACCCGGTGATCGTGCCGGTCCCGGCACAATTGTCCTGCGTCTGATTGAGGACCGAGGTCGTGCCCTGGCCGACCAGGCCGTTGGCGACCGGATCGAAGTTCCAGAGACGATTCTGCTGTTCCTGTGGACGGGTGAACAGATCCCACCGCACTCCCAGCGTCACGGTCACGCGCTCCGTCACGCGCATCGTGTCCTCAGCGAAGGCCGAGAACTGATGCGACCGCAGGTCAGCTTCGAACGGCGACCCATTGTGCTGTGCATAGTCGAACGACGGGCCCATGATGAAGTTCTCATTGGCGAAGCTTCCGCCGAACGCCGTGGTGCCGCCACTGAGGGCGGTGCACAGGTCGTTGCAATTCCGGGAAGCTGAGGTGAACTGACCGATGTTGCCGGAAAGCACCATGCCACGAGCCAGGCCCCCGTCCACCACACTGTTGATGAAGTGCCGGTACTCGCCGCCGAAGCGGAACTGGTGGCGACCCCAAGTCCAGGAGACGGTGTCGGCCGCGAAGACCGACCAGTCCTCGTGGTCGCTGGGCGCGTACAGCGGTGCGCCGATGCGGGCCATGGGGAAGAATCCGTCGAGCGTTGGGGCCAGCGGACCGTTGTCGAGCCAGCCGCTGAACAGGCCGTTACCGCCGACGTTGGCATTGACCGCCCCGCTGTACTGCGTGTCGAGGCCCGAGAGGAAGAACGACATCATCGGTCCCGGCGGCAGGCCGATGGTGGTCGGGTCGAAGTTCTCGTCCTGCGGCTTCTCTCTCAGGTGGAAGCGGCTGAAGCCGACGTGCGCGTTGTTCAGCAGGGTGGAGCTGAACACGTGCGTCTGGCTGAGGTTCAGGTTCTGGTTGAATGCCGTGCGGTTGGCGCCATTCCCGGCATAAGAACCGACTGCCGGCAGGGTGGCGTCGTGGATCTGGTCAAGCCACTGGCCGATCCAGCGCAGGTTCCAGCTGTCGCTGGAGCTCTGCACCCAGTCGGCGCGGCCGAGCACGTTATGCACCATCAGGTTGTTCTCGGCTTCGCCCTGGTAAAACTCGAGCGCGTCGGGAACGCCGATGACGTTGGCGGCGGGGAACAGGCTCATCAACCCGCTGGCTACGGTGTAGTTCGGATCGAGGTTGGTGAAGTTGTACGCGCCCGTGCCCAGCGGATCATAGGTGCGATCGAAGGCGGAGGGGACGCGCTCGAAGACCGGGTTCGGGTTGTCGATGTGCGTGCCTTCGTAGCTGCCGAAGAAGAACGCCTTGTCCTTCACGATCGGCCCGCCCATGTTGACGCCGTACTGCTGCGACTGCCACGGCCGGTCGAAGCGGTTATTGGCGGCCATTACTGCCGCCGGGTTGAAGAGCGGGTTTTCGCCGGTTGCAGCCCCGCCTGTCAGTGCGCCGATACCGCCGCCGCACGGAAGGGTGCCGGTCGTGCCGGTGGGATCGATCGAGCTGGTGCAGAAACCCAGCGCGGTTGCTGCTGCCACATAGTCGTTGTAATACTGCGGGAAGATGGTGAGCGTGGTTCCGTCGGGGTTATTCGCCCGCGCGGCCGCCTGGTCGAAGGTGCCGCCGTTGTAGACCGACAGCGGGCCCTCGGAGTCGAACGCATCCGACCCGAAGTAGCCGAACGCGGAGCCGTGCCACTTGTTGCCGCCGCGCTTGGTGACCACGTTGACCACGCCGCCCTGCGCGCCGTAGGTCGCGTTGGAGTTCGACGAGATGACCGAGAACTCCTGGATGGCGTCGTTGACCTGGAAGGGAACGGCCTGGTTGGAGCTGGAGGCGCGATTGTCGGCGCCGTCGACCAGGAACATGTTGGCGGTCGAGCGGTTGCCGGCCACGCTGAACGAAGCTTCGCCGAGCGGATCGGCGGCGCCCGAGTCATGCGTGTTGGGCGTGAGCGTGCCGAGCGTCAGGAAGTTGCGGTTGTAGAGCGGCAGCGAACGCAGCTGCTGGTCGGTGATGGTGCCGCTCTGCGCCGAGCTGACCTTTTCGGTCGTCACCGGCATCTCGGTCGCGGCCTTCTCGACGACGGTCGGGGTAGCCTGCGCCTTCAGCGGCGGAGCGATCACGCTTTCTTCGCCGACATTCACGGTGATGTTGCCGCGGATGTCGATGGCCTTGCCGCCCTGGGTCGCGGTCAGCTTATAGCCGCTCGCGGGCGGGACTTCGCTGAAGCTGTAGGTGCCATCTGATGCTGTGGTCGTGGTGCGCGAGAACCCGATCGCCGGATTGTCCAGCGTCACGGTCGCGCCCGAGATCGCGCCGCCGCCGGCATCGTACACGGTGCCGTACAGCACTGCGTTCTGCGAAGCGCCGAACGCCGCGGTCGCACACAGCAAAAGCACGGCACACAGGACTGTGAGCCGAGAACTCTTACTCATAGAACCTCCAAGATTTTTTGCGCCTACCACCGCCAGGCTTCCGTGCAGAATGCACGCGCGGACTGGCTTCCGCCCGGCGCTCACGCGCCGCCTGCAAAAAAGTGAGGAGAAATGCTTGTCGTGGGGGATGAAAACACTTCGCGCCCGCCGGCTTTCTTGTCTGCTAGTGGGTCTGGGTGGACTCTTAATATCACTATCGTCCCCAAGAATCCATACAAAAATCCCCTAAGTGCAAGAAAAGCCTAGGGTAGATAGCCTAAGGTGATTCACCCAGCGGCTTGGCAAGGGGACGGAATCAGGGTATTTTGCGCCCGGAGGCGGAATCCATGCGCGCCATGACCTGCTTGGCGATGTTGCTGATCGCGGGACACTTGAGCGCGGAAGAGTTTCCCACCGCCTGCCATCCCTATGGGGTCGAGAAGCAGCCCATCGACCAGCAGTGCGGGCTCGAGGGCGCCGCGAGCGCCGGCGCCGCCAACCACGCCCAGAATCGCGCGAAGAATAACCTGTGCGCCACCGGGACGCCGAAGCGCCTGCGGGAGAAGACCCTCAAAGCGCTGCAGACGGCGGTGGACGCCACCGGCCTGGCCTACGGCCACCATCCCGGCCCGCCCGCGAGCCGGAGCGCGTTGACCACGCCGATCGCGGTGGACGGTCAGAGTTTCGCCGAGGGCGACCTGGTGTACTTCGTCGGCTACATCTCCGACGCGCACCCGGCCGGCGCCGAAACTTCCAATTGCGGCGCCAAGAAGCCCGACGTCGACATCCATTTCGCGCTCTCGGAGAAGAAGTTGAAGTTCAAGAAGAAGGAGCCGAAGCCGAAGCGCGACGAGAAGCTCTGCAAGAGCTTCGGCGCGGAACTCATTCCGCACCTGCGTCCCGAGATGTGGGAGGCCGCCAACATCAAGGACCTGGAGAAGGAGCAGGCCATCGTGAAGGTCTCAGGCCAGCTTTTCTTCGACGGCTCGCACCAGCCCTGCGTCGGCAAGGCGCCGCGCACGGGCGACCCGGCGCGCTTCACCGTGTGGGAGATCCATCCCATCTACGACTTGCAGGTCTGCAAGCACGACAGCATGTCGAAGTGCTCGCCCAGCGACGCTTCCGCGTGGCAGTCGGTCAAGGAGTGGGAGGAAGAGCCCGACCACGACGAGCAGTAGGGAACTCGCGTGTTAAAGTTGAAGGTCGTGGGTGCGTAGCTCAGCTGGTAGAGCAATGCCCTTTTAAGGCATGGGTCGCAGGTTCGAATCCTGCCGCACTCACCAGGCTTCCACCGCTCGGACCGAGAGGTCCTTCGCTTCGCTCAGGATTTCGGATGCGGGCTCTCGCTCCGCTCACGCCCGCCCGCGCCTCAAGTTAACACGCGGCTCAGGCGCGCGCGCCTGCCGGCTTCAACACGCCCTTCGCCGCCGCGGCCAGGGCTTCTTGCAGCTCCTTCAGGTGCCGCTCCTCCGTCAGGTAGCTGATGATCATCATGCGGATGACGCTGCGTCCGTTGACCCGCGTGAGCGAGAGCCAGCGGCGCCCGTCGCGCGTGACCTCGTCCACGATGGCGGCGTGGGTGCGGTCGAGTTCCTCTTGCGTCGCCCCCGGCAACTTCACCCGCAGGTTCAGGATGGGCAGCGTTCCCGGCACCGCGAGCTCGAACTCCGCCGAGCGCGCCAGCCACTCGCGCATCGCGCGCGCCAGCTCGAGCTGGCGGTGGATGAGCTCCTCGTACGCCGTGCGCCCGTGGACCCGCAGCGTGAGCCAGAACTTGAGCGAGTTCATGCGGCGCGACCACTGCGTCGAGACCTTGAAGTTGTCCACCAGGTGCGTGCCGCGCACCGCCTGCGCCGCCGACATCGTGCTCGAGACCTTCGGCATGTAAGGCGTGGTCACCGCGAACGCCTTCTCCAGTAGCTCCGGGCGCGACGTCAGGATCACGCCCGCCGCGAACGGCATCGCCAGCCACTTGTGCGGGTCGATGGTCACCGAATCCGCACGCTCGATGCCGCGCACCAGGTCGCGATGTTCGTTGCTGAACACCGCCGCGGCGCCGTACGCGCCGTCCACGTGCAGCCACAGGGCGTGCTTCTCGCACAGGCCGGCGAGCGCCACGAGGTCGTCGATGGCGCCGGAGTTCGTGGTGCCGGCGGTCGCGACCACGCAGAACGGGAGGTGTCCCGCCTGCTTGTCGGCGACGACCTGCTGCTCGAGCTGCGCGACGTCCATCTGCGCGGCGGCGTTCACCGGCACGCGCCGCAGCGCCTTGCGCCCCAAGCCGAGCAGCCCGGCGGACTTGTCGAGCGAGTGATGCGACTCGGCCGACGCATACAGTACCGGCTTCGCGCCGATCGCCGCGACGCCGTCGTCGATCGCATGCGGGAAGCGCGCCGCCAGCGCCAGCGCCAGCGCGCTGAAGTTCGCTTCGTTGCCGCCGGAAGTGAACGTCCCATCGAACGGCCGCGCATTCGGCCCCGCATTGCCGTTGCCCCAGATGCGCTCGCCGATCCAGCGCACCGTCTCGTTCTCGATCTTCGAGGCCAGCTGCGAGCGCGCCAGCGTCGCGAGCTGCGGGTTGAGCGCGGAGACCAGCGCCTCCGCCAGCACTGCCATGTAGGTCGGCGTGGGGTTCATCAAGCCGAAGTAGTTCGCCGCGGGGACGTGGAAGCCCTTGCGCACGAGCTCGTCGCACACTTCGTCGAGCACGTGCTCGGCGTTCAGGCCGAGCTCCGGCATCTTGTCGGTGAGCTGCCCGAAGGTGCGCTGCTCGAGCGGGAGCTGGACCGGACGGTCCGGCAGGGAAGAGAAGTACCGGTTGATGTGGTCGATCAGCTTGTAGCCAAGCCGCCGCCGCTGTTCCGCGTCAAAGTCAAATCCCATGAAGGGTACCTGCCTTGAATTGCCGATTTTCGATTGCCGATTGCCGATTGCCGATTGGGTCGACGTCGTTGCCGATCGCCGCTCCACCCTCAACCTAAAGGATGCACCACGAGGCCCAAAAGAAACTACTTTTCCTCGGCGTCCCCTGCGTCCTCTGAGCCTTTCATTTGCGGCCGCAGCAGCGGGAACAGGATGACGTCGCGGATGGACTTCGAGTCCGTCAGCAGCATCGTCAGGCGGTCGATGCCGATGCCGTAGCCCGCCGCCGGCGGCATGCCGTAACTCAACGCGCGGACGTAGTCGTGGTCCACTTGCGACATCGCCTCTTCGTCCCCGCGCTCCTTCGCCGCCACCTGCTCCTCGAAGCGGCGCAACTGGTCGAGCGGGTCGTTGAGCTCGCTGAAGGCGTTCCCCAGCTCCAGTCCGCCGATGAACACCTCGAAGCGCTCCACCCACTCGGGCTCGTCGGGCTTGGGCTTCGACAGCGGCGAGATGTCGAGCGGGAAGTCGTAGAGGATGGTCGGCTGCACGAGGTGCTCTTCCGCGATCGTTTCGAACATCGCCGCGATGGTCTTGCCCTTCGGGTCCTTCGGATCGTAGGGCATGTGCGAGTGATGCGCGTTGAAGCGCTGCACCAGCGCGTCCACCGACTTGGCGTCGGCGAAGTCGCTCATCTGCGGTCTCGCGCCCGCCGATTCCGGCCAGTACTTGATGATGGCCTCGCGCATCGAGAGCCGCTGCCAGTCGGCGAAGTCGAACTCCTTCTCGCCGAACTTCGCCTTCGTCGTGCCGTTCACTTCCTTCGCGACGTGCGGGAAGAACTCCTCGGTCAGGTCCATCAGGTCCTTGTAATCGGAATACGCCTGATAGAACTCGAGCATGGTGAACTCGGGGTTGTGCTGGGTCGAGATGCCCTCGTTGCGGAAGTTGCGGTTGATCTCGTAGACGCGGTCGAGCCCGCCGACCGTGAGCCGCTTGAGGTAGAGCTCGGGCGCGATGCGCAGGTAGAGATCGAGGTCGAGCGTGTTGTGGTGCGTGACGAAGGGCCGCGCCGCCGCGCCGCCGTAGATGGGCTGCATCATCGGCGTCTCCACCTCGATGTAGCCGCGCGCGTCGAAGAATGCGCGGATGGCGCGCACCAGCCGGGCGCGCTTCACGAAGACTTCGCGGACCTCGGGATTCATCGTGAGATCCACGTAGCGCTGGCGGTAGCGCAGCTCCACGTCCTGCAGGCCGTGCCACTTCTCCGGCAAGGGCAGCAGCGCCTTGGAGAGGAACGTCATCTCCGAAACGTGCACCGTCAGTTCGCCGGTCCGCGTGCGGAACAGGTAGCCCTTCACGCCGACGTGGTCGCCCAGGTCGAGCAGCTTGTAGAGCGCCCAGCCGTTCTCGCCCACGTCGTCCTTCTTCACGTAGATCTGGAGCTTCTGGCCGCCCTGCTGGAGGTGCGCGAAGCCGGCCTTGCCCATCACGCGGATGGCCATGATGCGGCCCGCCACCGAGACCTCGACGCGCGGAGTTTCCAACTCTTCGGCGGACTTCGCCGTGTACTGCTCGAGGATCTGCGGGAGCGTGTGCGTGGTCGCGTACTTGCGCGGATACGGCTCCTGCCCGAGCGCAGCGATCTCCTTGAGCTTCTGCTGGCGCAGTTCGTAGATCTTCTGGTCGAGTGCCACTCGCGCATCGCTCCTGGGAAGAACCGAGGATTATAAACGGCGGGCGGCTTGCGGCCGGCGGCTTGCCGCGGGGTATCGCCGCTGCCGGCCGCAAGCCACGCTGCCCGGCCGCCGGCCCGCGAAGAAGCACGCACCGTTTGTTACTCTCACTACGTGAGCCGTTCGCTCAAAGCGCACCTCCTGCTGGTCTTCAACGCCGCCATTTGGGGCGCGACCTTCGTCGTCATCAAGGACGCGCTCCACGACATCACGCCGCTGTACTTCAACGCGGTCCGCATGACGCTGGCCGCCGCGTGCCTGGCAGCCGTGTACTGGCGGCAGATGCGCAAGCTCGACCGCGCCGCGCTGCGCTACGGCGCCATCCTCGGGCTGTTGCTTTGGGCGGGCTACGAGTTCCAGACCACGGGCCTCGTCCACACCACGCCCTCGAAGTCCGCGTTCCTCACCGGCGTCCACGTCCTGCTGGTGCCGGTGTTCCTCACCATCTTCTGGCGGCGCAAGGTCAATCACTGGACGGTGCTGGGCGTGGTGGCCGCGTTCGTTGGACTGTTCCTGCTGACGGTGCCGGCGGGCGAGAACGTGCTCGACCTCTCCAGCGTCAACCGCGGCGACCTGCTCACGCTGGGCTGCGCCGTGGCGTTCGCGTTCCACATCATCTTTCTGGGGCGCGCGACCAAGAAGCTCGCCTTCGAGCAGATGGCGGTGCTGCAAACGGTCTTTGCAGCGGTCTTCATGTTCGCGACCTTGCCGGTGCTGGAGCAGCCGCACGCCGCCTGGAGTCCCCGGGTGCTGTGGGCCATCTTCGTCACGGGCGTGTTCTGCACGGCGGTGGCGTTCAGCATCCAGGCGTGGGCGCAGCAGTTCACGCCACCCACGCACACCGCGCTCATCTTCGCGCTCGAGCCGGTGTTCGCCTGGATCACCTCGTACCTCGTCCTGCGAGAGCGCCTGGGACACCGCGCCACCCTGGGGGCCATGCTCATCCTGGGCGGCATCCTGCTCTCCGAGCTGAAGGGGCACGTGGTGGAGGAGCAGCCGGGGGCGCTCGCCCCAGCCGAGGTCGAGGAAGAGGGCGGCTAGGGCCCACTTTTGGTGACGAGGGGCGGTTTTCCTGCGTCTAATGCTTGAGGGGCAGGCGCCCGCTGGAGGCGGCGGGTGCACGCCGGCGGCTATAATCCAGTCGTCGAGTCAGAGAGCCCTTCCTAAGGACAAGAAAGAGGAGACTATGGATCCCCGTTTTACCCGCGCCTGGCAAGCCATCAAGGCGCGCCGCCTGGGGTCGACGCTGCTCATTGTGGCCACGCTCGTCCTCGGCATTCTCATCGGGACCGTCATCACCAACGGCGTGAAGGGCAAGGAATCGGGCTCGCCGAACTCGGCGGACGCCACGCCCATCCAGATGCCCGCGCCGCAGCAGCTCTCGAGCGCGTTCTCGCAGATCGCGAAGCAGCTCGAGCCGACGGTCGTGAACATCAACACCGAATCCACCATCAAGCCGCCCAAGCGCCGCCGCGCCCCCGGCGGGCAGCAGGACGACGACCCGTTCCAGGATTTCTTCGACCGCTTCTTCGGCGGCCCTGACCAGGGCGGCCCCGGCGGCGGTGGCGAAGCCGGCCCCGAAGGCATGCGCCAGCGCTCGCTCGGTTCCGGCGTGATCGTGGACTCGAAGGGCTACATCATCACCAATGCGCACGTGGTGGATCGCGCCGACCGCATCCGCGTGAAGCTCATGGACGACCCGCAAGGCGCGCTCGGCCATGACGCGAAGGTCATCGGGCTCGACCGCGAGACCGACCTCGCCGTCATCAAGATCGAGGCCGGCCACGCGCTGCCTGCGGCGAAGTGGGGCAACTCCGACTCGATGAACGTCGGCGACTGGGTGCTGGCCATCGGCAGCCCGTTCGGACTGGAAGAGTCGGTCACCGCCGGTATCGTCTCGGCCAAGGGACGCAACATCGTCCCGCGCCAGCAATTCCAGTCGTTCATCCAGACCGACGCGGCCATCAACCCCGGCAACTCGGGCGGGCCGCTCGTCAACATGAACGGCGAGGTCATCGGCATCAACACCGCGATCTTCACCCAGTCCTACGGCTACCAGGGCGTGGGCTTCGCGATGCCGTCGAGCACCGTCATCAGCGTCTACAATCAGCTCATCGGGCCCGAGCACCGCGTGACCCGCGGCTCCATCGGCATCGAGTTCAACGCCATCCCGAACCCGGCGGTCGCGCGTGTCTACGGCGTCGAGGGCGGCGTCACGGTCGCCAACGTTCGCCCCGGCAGCCCGGCAGACCAGGCCGGCCTGAAGGTCGGCGACACCATCACCGCCATCGACGGCAAGCCGGTCAAGACAGGCGACGAGCTGGTGAACTACATCGCCGGCATGAAGCCCGGGGCGAAGGCGAAGATCACCTACGTCCGCAACGGGAAGAAGGACGACACCTCGGTCATCATCGCCGACCGCGCCAAGCTGTTCAGCGACCGGCTCGGCGAGGAGGAAGAGGAAGCCGACAGCGCGAAGCCCCAGGACTCGCGGTTCGGCATCACCGTCCGCAACGTCACGCCGGAACTGGCCGAGCGCCTCGACATCCCCGCCAACCGCGGCGTGATCGTCCAGGAGGTGAAGCCGGGTTCCTTCGCCGACGACATCGGGCTCTCGCGCGGCGACGTGATCCTCGAGATCAACCGGCAGCAGGTCAACAGCGAGGATGATTTCCGCCGCGTCCAGGGCACGCTCAAGAGCGGCCAGGACGTCGTCTTCCTCGTGCGCCAGGGCCGCGGCCGCAACGCCGGCACCATCTTCCTGGCCGGCACGCTGCCGTAACCAGCCAGGCCTTCGGGGCCCGCGTCTCGGCGCGGGCCCTGCTTTTTTTGAGGGTGGTTGCCCCGGTGGTACATGACCCAGGGTAAGCAATCTTGTCTCTAGCCAGGCAGCATCAGATATGAAATGATTCCGCAGCTCTGGAACCCCTAAAGCTGCGGTTGAGCCTTCGCCACCCCCGGCGTTGGAACAATTAGATCCGAACACGAGGTGTTGTAGTGCGCAGTCCCAGACTCAACCAATTCGTGATCGCCATCCTGTGCATGCTGCTCGCGGGCGTGCCGGCGATGGCCGCCAGCAAGACGTCCGGCTCCAGCTCCAAGAGCACCAAGACCAAGAAGGTCTCCAGTAAGTCCGGCAAGCACGGCAAGTCGCGCGCCCGCCGCGGGGCGTGGAAGCGCCGCGGCCAGCAGGGCATCAAGGAAGACCGTGCCCGCGAGATCCAGGCCGCGCTCATCCGCGAGGGCTACCTCCAGGGCGAGGCCACCGGCCAGTGGGACGCACGCACGCAGGCCGCCATGCAGAAGTTCCAGGCCGACAACGGGTGGCAGAGCAAGGTGACGCCCGATTCGCGCGCGCTCATCAAGCTCGGACTCGGACCCGAGCACAAAGGCCTGCTGAATCCGGAGACCGCCGCGGTGCCCGCGGTCGTCGTCCCGGGTGGCGTGCGCTAGATTCTTGATTGGTTGGCTGGTTCACTGGTTCATTGAACGCTCGCTGCGGCGAGCGTTTTCGCTTTTCAATGAACAAGTGAACCAGTGGATCAATGCGCCAGTCGTGCGTTCTGCGGCCGCTTGAAGTCCACGACCGCGACCCACTCGCCGCCGCGCCGCTCCTGCCACACGATCTCGCCGCCCAGCATGCGCGCCGCCGCCTCCGGCGGCAGGTCTTCGTGATAATCGAAGAAGCGTTTCTGCTGCCGCTCCCAGAAGTCCCACTCGATGCGCCGCGGCGTCTCGTACTTGGTGGAGAACAGCAGCGCGACGTCGTAGGGCTGCGAGGAGTGCGCCGCCAGGTCGAGCTCTTCCAGCGAGAAATTCTCGATGCGCACGACCGGGAGCGCCGTCTTCACGTAGCCGAGATACGGCCGGCGCAGCTCGTCGCTCGCCGGCCACGCCGTCAGCACGCGCGCGTTCGGATAATGCTTGGCGATGAGCTGCTCGGCCTTCACGTGCAGCACGATGGAATCGCGGTACGCGAGATTGTCTTCCGGAGCGAAGCGGTAGGGAGGCGCGACGAACCACGCCGCCACGAACAGCCCGCAGATCGCGGCCACCGCGATGGGCCACCCGCGCACCCGGCGCCACAAGGTCGACACGCACACCAGGATCACCAGCGGAACGACCGGAAGCATGTAGCGCGCCAGCACCGCGCCGCCCACCAGCGAGAGCGCAACCACGTACGCGGCCAGCACGATCGCGAACGTGAGCTGATGCGAGATGGCGATGCGTTCACGGTTGGGCTGTGCCGGCAGCATCATGGCGACCGCCGTCGCCGCCGTCAGCACAAACAGGTTCATGTGGCCGAACGCCTGCCACAGCCGCTGCACGAGCGCGAGCACGAAGCGCAGCGGCGAGAGCGTCGCCGTCACGTTGTAGCGCACGAACTCAGGATTCCCGAAGACGTATCCGGTCTGCGCGTAGTGGTACGCGAACCAGAGGCCGAGCGGAAACAGAGGGACCAATAGGACGACAGAATCCCGAAACACTGGTCCCGGCCCCGCGACGATCGCGATGCCCGTCGCGCGGCGCTTGGCGCGCAGCGGCAAAAGCGGCAACAAAGTGAATGTGAGTACGGTTAACCAGAGCTGTCCCATGCGCTGGCTGCTTGTTAGTAATTCCCACGCCGCCAGCGCTACCGGCGCGAGGATGGCCGTCTCCTTGCTCAGCGCGGCGAGCGAGAACATCAGCGCGCACAGCCAGCGCCGGTTCTCGCAGTAGTAGCTCAGCGCCCACAGCGTGAAGGCCGCCGCGGCCACGTCCACGTGCGCCAGCGAGCTCTGCATGAAGAAGACGGAGTAGAGCGCGGTGCAAGCCACCGTGGCCACTGCGACCGCGCGATTCGAGACCACCAGCGCCAGCCGGAACAGCCCGAGCAGGGCGAAGGCCGCGACCAGCAGCATCGCCGTCCGCGTGACCGCCGGCGTGAACGCCGAGAGCTTCCACCACAGCGCGAGCCACGCCATCACCAGCGGCGGGTGCGCGTTCGAGACCGTCTCCTGCGGGATGAGCGAGCCGTGCAGGTAGAGGTCGCGCGCGGCCGGGACGTAGTAGCCGGCCTCATCCCAGAAGTAGGCGAGGCGCAGCAGCGGAGCGTGCAGCAGGAAGATGCCGGTGAATAGCAGCGCGAAGACGAGCACGGGATGCAGCGGCCACCGCACCCGCGCGGTCACGTCAGTTGATGATCCCGGGCTGCGCCGCCATGCGCGGGTCGAGCTTGATCTCGCCGAACGTCTTCTCGTAGTTCGCGACGTTCTGCTCCAGGATGGCGTGCAGCGCCTTGGCCTGCTGCGGGCTCAGGTACACGCCCTGGAAGTTGCGGACCTCGACCTCGCTCGGCGTCTGCTGCTGCAGCGTGCCGAAGACGAGGAAGAAGTCCCACACGTTCACGCGGATCTGCACGCTGTTGGCGTAGCGCTCGCGGTAGTCGTCAGTCTGGGTGAGCTTGATCTCGGGCTGGTTGGGATTCGCCATAGTCGGTCGGGACAGTATAAGGGCTGCGACAGAGGCAATCAGCAACAAGCGGTAAGCGAAGTCCAAGAGCTGATCGCTTATTGCTTATTGCTTATTGCTTATCGCTGAAGTGTGGTGCGAAAGGGGGGACTCGAACCCCCATGGGTTACCCCGCCAGATCCTAAGTCTGGTGCGTCTGCCAATTCCGCCACTTTCGCACGCGGGCGCGCCCGCGCACACGGACGCGCCGAAAAAATTATAGAACAGGGAAAAACACGCAGGCCGTGCGTGGACCCGCGGCGGCACCAGCCGCCCGCGACTACATGCGCTGGATGCCGTCCCAGACCAGCATCGCGACCAGGATCGCCAGCAGCGCGCCCGAGCCGGCCATCGTCGCCCGCACGTACGGCTGTAGTCGGTCGATCTTGCTGAGCAGTTCGGCCTGCTCCTGCTGCGCGGCGGACTCGGCTTCATCGAGGAATAGCTGGTCATCCTCGTGCATCGTCAGCGTGCCGCGGTAGATGAGCAGGACCACCAGCACCGTCGTGACGGCGCCCCACGCAATGGCGAGCGTAACCATGAATGGCGACCACTCCACCATGTAGCACCTCGCTTCGTTTCGCCGGTCTCTCCGCGGTACCCGAGCGGGAGCCCCGGAGAGGCCTCTAACGCGGATTATAGTCCCGCCGCGCAAGGCCGGCGTCGAAATTCAACCCTTCTTGGACGGCAGGCGGCGGCGCTGGTTTGCGGGAAAAGAACCTTAGGAGCGGCTCTGGACGGACCACCAGTTGCGCCACGCCGCGGCGTCGTCACCCAGGCCCTGCCCGGTGATGTCGCGCAGCGCCTGGAACACCCACTTGCGCGTGCTGGGGTCGAGCGCGGGGTCGTCGGCCATGTTCATCAGCTCCGGAACGGCGCGCATGCGCTGCTCCTTGGCCAGCATGCCAGATTGCGCCAGGCTGCACGCGGCGCGCTCGCGCACGCGCCCCGAGGAATCCGTGCGCAGCACGTCGAGCAGCGGCGCGACGCTTTCATCCTGCCCAGTCAGCGCCAGGCCTTCGACCGCCCAGTAGCGCACCTCCTCCTGCGGGTCGTGCAGGTAGCTGGTGAGCGCCTGGCGCGCGGCGTCGGGCTCGATGCCGCGGTTGGCGAGCGCCCCCAGCGCCCACAGCGCCTGGATGCGCCCGTCGCGGCCAGGCTCGGCCTGCTGCACCATGCGCTGCACTGTCTCGGCGTCCTTCGTGGTGCCGCGTGCCGCCAGGTCCACCTCGAGCGCGGCGGCGCGCACGCGCAGGTCGTTGGAGTTGAGCGCCGTCTGCACCAGGCCGAACAGCCGCTGGTCTTCTGCGATGTGCCCGCGCCAGCCGTCCACGCGCCGCTCGATCTCGCCCGCCGCGCCCTCGTAATGGTTGATGGCGCGCTCCAGCAGCTTCTGGGCCTGCACCTGCGCCGGCAGCCTATCAAGCTGCTCGAGTTCATGCTCGGAGAACTTTGCCGGGCCCGCGCTCACCGGCTCGCCCGCCAGGCCAAGCGAGATGCGCAGCTCCGCCCACGCGGCCTTCACCGACTCCGATTGCAGGCTGAGCAGGAAGAACCCCAGCACGACCAACCCGACGACCACGATGGCCCGCAGCCGGCGCTGCTGGCCGGCCGGGTCCACCTCGGCGGAGTAGCCTTCTTCTTCCTCTTCTGGCGGCAGCTCGGGCTGCTTGTGTGGCGGGAAGAACAGCGGGTCTCGGTCGGAATCGGACATCGCGAAGCTCCTAGTCTCTCTCAGAACGCTGTTGGTCCGCCACCTTGCAAGGCTGAGTCCCCGCCCCCATTCCGGTCATCTAAGTTACGGAAGACGTTTGCTATAATCGTGTAAGTCCTGAAGGAGAAAACGCATGTCCTGTTCCACCCCGCTTACCGCAACGCCGCAGGCGCCGCAGACCGGCGAGAAGAAGGCGCTGAGCATGTCGCCCACCGCCATTGCCAAGGTCAAGGAGATCATGGCGCAGCAGGACCCGGCTCCGGCCGGGCTGCGCATGGGCGTGGTCGGCGGCGGCTGCTCCGGCTTCAGCTATTCCATGTCGTTCGAGAACTCGGCCGGCATGATGGACAAGGTACTGACCTTCGAAGGCCTCAAGGTCTTCGTGGACGCGACCTCGATGATGTACCTTGCGGGCTGCAACGTCGACTACGTCGAGACGCTCGAGGGCGCCGGCTTCAAGTTCGAGAACCCGAACGTGAAGTCCACCTGCGGCTGCGGCTCGTCGTTCAGCGTGTAACGCAGTCGGATCTTCCAGCCTCGCCTGCGGGCGAGGCTTTTGCTTTCAGCGCGGGATCTGCGGTTGCGGATTCGGCTGCTGCGGCGATTGCGGGCTCTGCGGATTGAGCGGGCTGCCCACCGGCTGCGGGATGCCACCCGGCACGCCGCCTTGCTGCGCCTGCTGGTCGAAGCGCGGGTCGTAATAGAACTCCCAGTCCTTGTAGTTCGTCTTGCCCTGCCACTCCTTGAGCGACGTCTGGTCCTTCACGCCGGCGACGCCGATGATGGGTCCGCCGCCGAACGTCTGTCCGGAGCCGAGCGGCTGGCTCATGCTGGAGGCGGGGGTCCCGGGCGTTTGCGGCTGCTGCTGTCCGCCGGACGGCGCGCCGCCGCCCAGCGCGTTGCCGAGGACCGCGCCCGCCAGTCCGCCGCCCGCGAGGCCGCCCGCGCCCAGCGGCGCGCCGAACAGCCCGCGCGGCACGCTCTTCTGCTCGCCGTAGCGCAGGATGCGGAAGTCCTCGCCCGTGATGGGGTCCTTGAACCGCTTGCGCAGGAAGCGCGAGTTGTTGGTGTTCTCCAGCTCCTCGATGCGCGCCGGATAGCGCCCGAACTTGCGGAAGTAGCGCTTCACCGCCTTGGCGTACTCCGTGCCGCGATGGATGGCCTCTTCCTCGCGGTCGCGGCGGATCTGCGTGGCCTGCCGCGGCGCCACCGCCGCCAGCGCGATGATCAGTAGCGCCAGCATCAGCAGGATCGCGATCAGCACGTAGCCCTGCTCGCGGCTGTGCCGGCGGCGGAATGTGCGGGCTACTTTCATCTCTACAGTAGAGACGGCCTTCTGGCCGTCTCGGAGGCGCCCCGAAGGGCGTCTCTACCGATCAGCCCTGCGTGAGCGGGATAGTCTGCCGGTTGTTCGAGAGCACGTCTTCGATCTCCACCGAGTTCACGCCAATGCGCAGCACGCGATACCGTCGGTTGACGATCTCGCCCTCGCCCGCCACGAACAGGTCGCCCGTCTCCTTCGACGACAGGAAGATCTTCTTCGGCTCGCCCGGCCTGCTGGCAAACCCGTAAAAAGTGAGCGGGATCGGCGGCGGCGGGCAGCGCGGGTCCCCGGGACACTGCGGCGGCGGCGGCTGCTTCGGTCCGGGATTGACCACCACTTGCGGGATGGGCTTCGACTTGTAGTCGAAGATGTTCCGGCCGCTGCCCTGGTATTCGGTCGCCTCGGCCGCGCGCAGCACTTCCAGCCGCAGCGTCGGGTCGAGCGAATCAGACGTGGGCAGTTTGGCCGACGCGCGCGGCATGCGGCGCGCCTGCGGCGCCTGCTGCGCGGTGCTCGGGGTGGCGGCCTTGGCCGGCTCGCCTTCGCTCAGCACTATCACCATGCGCGCTCCGAACGCCAGCGCGAGCACCGCCAGGACCACGGCGGCGATCAGCGTCGTGCGATTCTCCGCGCCCACCTTCATCTCACATCCCGCCTTCCCGCAAATACGTGTCGAGCGTCAGGTCGAGCGTAACACCCTGCTGGCTCTCTGACAGCTCCACGCCGGAGGGCTCGAACAGCATCTTGTTCCGCTCCAGCGCGTTGATGAACTTGACCAGGTTCTTGTACTCGCCGGCCACGTTCAGCTTCACGTGCAGCGCCTGCACGCCCGGAGCGGGGTTCTCCTTCTCCTGGTCGTACTTGATCGGCCCGAGCTTCACCGAGTTCTGAGCGGCGAGTTTCGCCAGCTCCGAGGAGATGGCGGAATAACCTTCCGGCAGGCGCTCGCGGTAGAAGGCGTCGATCTGCTGCCGCGCCGTGACCAGTCCCTTGTCGATGTCGGCGAGCGGCCCGCTTTCCGCTTCCTTCTGCTGGCGCTCCGTTCGCAGCTGCTGGTATTCGGCCTGCAGGCGCTCGCGCGAGCGGCCGTAAGGCGTGAGCAGAAAGACCGCGGCGGCCAGCGCGACCGCGGCCAACACCACGCCCAGCGCGATAAAGCGGCGGCGAAGGCGGGCGAAGTCGCGCAACTCAGTCGCCTCCCTTCGCGGCGGTCGCCGGGTGCACCGGCCGCGGGACGTACGTCGCCGCCACCTCGAACTTCACCACGCTGCCCTCGTCGCCGCGCTGCACGTCCTCGCTGCGCAGTTGCGGCTGGCGGAAGCTGGGCGAGTTTTCCATGCGCCGCAGCAGCTCCTGGCCGTCGGCGCGCGTCTCGCCCGCCACGCTCATCACCAGCAGCACGCGGTTGTCCTTGATCTCCGGGTGGATGGCGAGGACGCGGGCGCGGTCGGGCATCACGCGCTCCAGTTCCTCGAACACCTGCGTCCATGAGAAGGCCTTGCGCGCGATCACGCCGTTCAGGAAGCGCGACTTGTCGCGCGTGTCGCGGTTCTCGGCGCGATTCATCACCGCCTCGGCGTTGGCGCGGTTGCGGTCGAGCTGCTCGATCTTCGCACGCTCCTCGCGCACCTTGCGCGCCACCTCGCGCGAGCCCACCAGCGCCCGGATGACCAGACCGCTCAGCAGCGCCGCCACCAGCGCCAGCGGCACCAGCAGCGTCATCCAGTTCGCGTAGAAGCGGCGGGCGTCGATGTAGGGCCGCGAGGCGAGATTGATGTCGTAGCGCATCAGCCGATCAGCGCCCCCACCACGCCGGCGAGCACGCCGCGCGCGCCGCTCTCGCTCACGTCCACGTGCCGCCCGCTGACCAGTTCGTGCACGCGCGCCTCGGTATGCGCCTCGAGCGCGGGGGCGACCTGCTGGATGGGCGCGATGCCGCCCACGAACAGGTTCTCGATGCGCGCGTGGTAGGTGTCCTCGAAAAACACGGCGGATGGGTAGACCTCGCCGGCGAGCTGCTCGCTCGAGACCTGCGCGCCGGCGGCGTTCTCCAGCACGCGGATCAGCCGCAGCTGCCGCCGGTCCACGATGGCGACCGTGATGGTCGTCGCGTCCACCTTCACGATCATCGCCGGGCGCTCGCCCTCGATGTTGCCGAGCATGGCAAGGCCGGAGGGCAGCACGATGCCGGCGTGATAGCCCTCGTCTGCGAACACGCTTTCGTACTCTTCG
>DATIBR010000090.1 GCA_035457425.1 Terriglobales bacterium | reverse complement strand
GCGGGCCGCCGGTGGCGGGGTCGATCATCTGCTCGGCGTTGCCGTGGTCGGCGGTGACGAGCATGGCGCCCGAGCGGCGGCGGACGGCGTGGTAGAGCTCGTTGAGGCAGGCGTCGACGGTCTCGACGGCCTTGATGGTGGGCGGGATCTGGCCGGAGTGGCCGACCATGTCGGCGTTGGCGAAGTTGACGATGATGACGTCGAAGGCGCCGCGGTCGATGGCGTCGGTGACGGTCGCGGCGATGCCCTGCGCCGACATCTCCGGCTTGAGGTCGTAGGTCGCGACCTTCGGCGACTGCACCAGCGCGCGCTCCTCGCCCGGGAACGGCTGCTCGATGCCGCCATTGAAGAAGTAGGTGACGTGCGCGTACTTCTCGGTCTCGGCGACGCGCAGGTTGCGCATCTGCTGCTGCGCCATGACGTTGGCGAGGATGTTGGTGAGGGAGTCGGGCGGCACGACGTAGGGGAGCGCGAACTGTTTGTCGTACTGCGTCATGCAGATGTAGGTGAGCGAGTTGGGGACGTGGGAGCGCGGGATGGCGGCGTCGAGGGCGTCGGAGTCGGGGAGGTCGCGGCCGGCGTCCTTGGTGAGGCCGGATTCGCGGGCGAGCGCGCGGGTGATCTGGCGGGCGCGGTCGGCGCGGAAGTTGAAGTTGATGCAGGAGTCGTCGGAGCGGATGGTGGCGACGGGCTCGCCGCGGTTGTCGACGCAGACGAACGGGACGACGAACTCGTCGGTTACGCCGCGGTTGTAGGAGTCCTTCATGCCCTGCACCGGGTCGACCAGCCGGCCGCCCTCGCCGTTGGCTTCGACCATCGCGCTGAACGCCTTGTTGATACGCTCCCAGCGCTTGTCGCGGTCCATGGCGTAGTAGCGGCCGCTGACCGAGGCGATGCGTGCGGTCGAACCTATATTGCGGATCTGTTGCTGCAGTTGCTCGATGTAGCCGGCGCCGTTGGTGGGCAGCGTGTCGCGGCCGTCCATGAACGGGTGGACGAAGACGCGGTCGACGCCCTGCTGCTTGGCCATCTTCAGGATGGCGTAGAGGTGCGCCTGCTGCGAGTGCACGCCGCCGTCGGAGAGCAGGCCGAACAGGTGCAGTCGGCGGCCGCCGGAGTGCGCGTTCTTCATCGCCGAGAGCAGCACAGGATTGGCGAAGAATTCGCCGTTCTCGATCATCAGGTCGATCTTGGTGATGTCCATGTAGACGACGCGGCCGGCGCCGATATTGAGGTGGCCGACCTCGGAGTTGCCCATCTGGCCGGTCGGCAGGCCGACGGCGCGGCCCGAGGTCTGGACCAGCGTGTTCGGGAAGTCGCGCAGCAGGCGGTCGTAGGTGGGCTTCTTCGCCAGCGAGATGGCGTTGGCGTTGGAGGGCGGAGCGTACCCCCAGCCGTCGAGAATGACGAGGACAAGTGGTTTGGGGCGTGCCATGAAGGCGGGATTGTAAATGATGGGGCGGCCCTGCGCGCTCCCTCGCGCTGCGGCGCGCTCGGTTCGCGCGAATCCTATGGGAGCAGCTATTCACCCGCCTAAAGGCGCGTGCTGATACACACAGTCTTATTGCTTCTTTCTAGGGCGGCGGACCAGCTCGCCGCCGCAGTTGGGGCAGACGTGCTGCATGGCCTGTGTGCAGGGCTCACAGAAGGTGCACTCGAAGGTGCAGATGTAAGCGGTGCCGGTGGGCGAGAGTGCGGCAGAGCACTTCTCGCATTGCGGTCTCATTTCGAGGGCCATGGGCTAGGTCTTGGGCGGCGCGGGCTCGTCCTTGAAGATCTCCTCGGCGTCGTGTTGCATCTCTTCGATCATCTTGCTCATGCGCTGCTGCATCTTGGGCATGAGTACGGCCATGCCCTCTTGCATCATCTCGGGCTGGACGTCGAGCCAGTGCTGGCCGGTGGGCGACTCGAAGAAGGCGACGATGCCGTCGACGTCGGCCTTGCGCAGGTGGTGCTGGTAGACGGGCGTCATGTCGTCCAGCATTTCCTTGATGGGATACATGGTGAACGCACGATCGCGGTTGCGCTTCTGGTAGGCGTCGTACTTCTTGCGCTGCGCGGGCGTGAGCTTGTCCAACTGGGTCTGCGGGATGACCTGCTCCATCATCTTTTCCATGTTCGCCAGCATCGTCTCCTGGAAGTTGTTCAGCGTCTTCTCCAGGCGCATGGCGGCGAACAGGCGTGAAATATCCTCACGGGTGGCCTGCTGATCCGCCGGGAGAGTGGTGGAGGCGGCGGGCGCGGGTTGTTGCGCGAACGCGGCCACGCAGAGCAGCAGGACGATCAGAGAATGTTTCATGGTTCCTCTCGTGGCGGGGATTCTAGCAGGGTTTGCGCGCGCCTCCCTCGCGCTGCGTCGCGCTCGGTTCGCGGGGATCTTTATGCTGCGTCTACCCGGGGCTTACGCCCCGGGCTAATCTCTGCCGTCCCGCTTCGCGGGACTGGATCGTACGAGTGCAACCATCCTCAGCTTTGGAAGCGGTTCGTCGCGATTGTCTCCCGACGGCGTCTTTTCCGCCACCGTCGCCAACGGAAGTATGGGATCGCGATCCCGAACAAGAGCAACAAAAGTATCGGGAAGAGGATGAGCGTGCTTGTGCGCGGGTTGGTGATGCCGAATCGAGGAGCGAGCAGGTCAGTAAGCCAAAAAGCGACTGCGCCCACAGTGGCAACGACCAGCGACTCGATAGCGTCGGACCGGAAGGTCCGTTGCTTGCCGCCGAGTCCGGAGCGTTCGAAGCCGAGGCTCAGGAAATAGATGACGGCGAGCAGCAGCGCGCCCGCTGCGTAGGTGAGGAACGTAATCACCCAGTTACGCTCCGGCTTTGGTGCTCAGCTCGCCGTGGTAGTTCAGCGCCTTCAGGCCCAAGAAGCGGGCGGCGGCGCCGAGGTCTTCCTCGATGCGCAGCAGCTGGTTGTACTTGGCGATGCGGTCGGTGCGCGAGGCGGAGCCGGTCTTGATCTGGCCGGCGTTGGTGGCGACCGAGAGGTCGGCGATGAAGACGTCTTCGGTCTCCCCCGAGCGGTGCGAGACGACGGCGGTGTAGCCGTTGGCGCGGGCGAGCGCGATGGCGTCGAGCGTCTCCGAGACGGTGCCGATCTGGTTGACCTTGATGAGGATCGAATTCGCCGCGCCGGTGTCGATGCCGCGCTGCAGGATCTTCGGGTTGGTGACGAACAGGTCGTCGCCGACGAGCTGCACCTTGGCGCCGATCTCGCGGGTGAGCGCGCGCCAGCCGTCCCAATCGTCCTCGGCGAGGCCGTCCTCGAGCGAGACGATGGGGTACTGGCGGACCCAGTCGGCCCAGTACTTCACCATCTCGTCGGAGGTCTTCACCGACTTGTCCGACTTCCAGAACATGTACTTGCCGTTGCCGTGCTTGAACAGCTCGCTGGTGGCGGGGTCGAGCGCGATGGCGACCTGCTCGCCGGGCTTGTAGCCGGCGGCGGTGATGGCCTCGAGGATGACATCGATGGCCTCGACGTTGGACTTGAGCGAGGGCGCGAAGCCGCCTTCGTCGCCGACGGCGGTGTTGTAGCCGCGCTTCTTGAGCACGCCCTTGAGCGTGTGGAAGACCTCGGCGCCCCAGCGCAGCGCCTCGGAGAAGGAGTGCGCGCCGACGGGCATGGCCATGAATTCCTGGAAGTCGACGTTGTTATCGGCGTGCGCGCCGCCGTTGATGATGTTCATCATCGGGACGGGCAGGAGGTTACCGTTGACGCCGCCGAGGTAGCGGTAGAGCGGGAGCTGGAGGGCGTTGGCGGCGGCGCGGGCGGCGGCCATGGAGACGGCGAGGATGGCGTTGGCGCCGAGGCGGCCTTTGTTGTCGGTGCCGTCGAGCTCGAGCATCTTGTTGTCGAGCTCACGCTGGTTGGCGGCGTCCATACCGCAGACAGCGGGAGCGATCTCGGCTTCGACGTTGGAGACGGCCTTGAGCACGCCCTTACCGAGGTAGCGGTGCTTGTCGCCATCACGCAGCTCGACGGCCTCGTGCTCGCCGGTGGAGGCACCGGAGGGAACGGCGGCGCGTCCCATGACGCCGCCGGCGAGGATGACTTCGGCCTCGACGGTGGGGTTGCCGCGGGAATCGAGGACCTGACGCGCGGTGACTTCGACGATGTTGGTCATGGCTGGCTCCCGGAAGACGCCCGATTATAGAGGATGGGCCTTTTCGGGCGCTCCTTCGCGCTGACGCGCTCGGTCGCGCGCAATCCTTCTCTTGGCGCGCTACCCAGGGCTTACGCCCTGGGCTAGGCTCGTCCGCGTTGCGGGCTCGCTGCCGCCGGCTCTGCCGGCTGGAACGCTCGCCGCTTCAGCGGCTCGCTTCCGGCCCGGGAAGAGTCTGGTCTTCAGCCGATACTCTTCTTCAGCTGCTGAAGACCAACTTCAAAGGCCGCGGCCGAGGGCGGCCGCGCCACCCGTCAGTCGGCAATCCGGCGATTTACAGTGGACGTATATCAAGGTAGGCTCACGCGCGAGATGGACGGGAGCAAGACGTTTTCGGAGTTTTACAGGACGTGTGTCCGCAACCTGGTGATCGGGACGGCGCTCTCGATCGTGCCGGCGGGCGCGTTTTACTTCTTCGTCTTCCCTTACACGCCGAAGCAGTTGGCGGTGTTGGCGGTATTGGGACTGCTCGATCTGTTGATCTTCCTGCCGCTGGACCTTGCGGTGCTGAGATGGACGTTGCGAGATGTGGAGAAGGCGCTTTCGTTCATGTCGTCGGCTAAAGCCGGCTCGGCCTCTCCCCTGACGGGGGACGCGGCCCGAAAGGACCGCTCTTCCCGCGCGGACGCCACTGTAAAGACCGCCGCTCGAAGCAATGTGCTCGATCGGGGACTAGCGGCGGCGCTGGGGGCGCCGCGGCGCGTGATCTTCCCGCGGGTGTACGGAGTGCACGCCATCGCGGCGTCGGCGGGGATCACGCTGCTGGTGATGGCAGCGAACCAATGGTTCGCGTTGGGCGTGCCGACGCGGACCTTCCCGCTCTACTGGCTGTTGAACCTGACGGTGGTGCCGATCGCGCACGTGGTATACGAGTTCGCGGCGATGGAGCGGGTGGTGCAGCCGATCGCGGCGCAACTGTTGGACGCGGGGGCCGACCCGGCGGCGGCGGGTCCCTTCACGCTGCGGCAGCGAATGGCGTTCTTCTTCCCGATGTTCGTGGTGGCGCCGATGGCGATCATCCTGCTGGCGTTGTACATGCATGCGAGCCAGCACTGGGCGGCGATGATCGACATCATGCACGTGATGCGGGACCTGGCGCTGATCGGAGTGGTGAGCGCGGCGCTGTTCCTGTTCCTGATGGCGGTGCTGGGCGGCCAACTGGCGGAGCACACGAACCGGCTGGTGAGCGCGCTGGACAGCATCGGGCGAGGCGATCTCGGGGCGCGTGCCGAGCTCTACTCCACCGACGAGTTCGGGCAGATCGCGGGGCACGTGAACACCATGGCCTCGGGGCTGGCGGAGCGGGAGCGGCTGCGCGACCTGTTCGGCGCGTACATGACGAGCGAGGTCGCGGCCGACCTGCTGGCGAAGGGCGACCAGGCCACGCGGACGGAAAAACGCTACGTGGCGATCCTGTTCCTGGACGTGCGGGGATTCACAGCATTCTCGAACGAGCGGCCACCGGAGGTGGTGGTGAGCGTGCTGAACCGGCTGCTGGAGGCGGCGGTGGAGGCGATCGCGCAGCAGCGCGGCACGGTGAACAAGTACCTGGGCGACGGGCTGCTCGCGGTGTTCGGAGCGCCCATCGCGCTGGAGAATCCGTGCGCGGCGGCGGTGGAGGCCGCGATCGAGATCGGCAAGCGGGTGCGGGGGCTCAACCACCTGTTTGCGGCGACGGGCGTGCCCGCAATGAAGATCGGCATCGGGATCCATGCAGGCGAGGTGGTGGTGGGCTCGATCGGGTCGGCGAAGCACAAGCTGGAGTACACGGTGATCGGGGACGCGGTGAACGTGGCCTCGCGCATCGAGCAGTTGAACAAGCCGATGGAGACGGAGCTGCTGGTGTCGGACGAGGTATGGGCGAAGTGCGGGGCGCTGCAGCAGGTGTTCGGGGAGGCGGTCAGCGAACAGGTGAAGGGCGTGGAGAGGCCGGTGAAGGTGTACCCGGTGCGCAGCGCGCGGGAGTGAGGACTTTCGAATCTTGAATTGCGCCGGCGAGTCGCCGGCGCCTACCCACGTGCCGGCGCCTACCCACGTGCCGGCGCCTACCGACGTAAAGTCAAAGGCCGCGGCCGGAGCGGCCGCGGTACCCGAACCTAGAGGTGGGGCGGGACTTCGGTGGTCTTCGCGGAAGAGCTCTTGTATCCGGTGAGGCGGGCGTCGATCTCGGAGACCTGGTGAGTGATCTGGGTGAAGCGATGGAGCGACTGGCGCAAGCGCTCGCGGACCTGAGCTTGCTGAGCCTCGTCCTTGGTGTTCATCACCATGTCGAACTGAAGCGCGAGCTCATGGGCGTTGTTGCCAAGCTGGTGGATGAGGCCACGCATGGCGAACAGGGCCTCGAGCGCGGTCGATTCCGCTTCGCTGCGGGCAGCGCGCGCGAACAGGAAGGTGCGCTCGCCCTGGGCGTGCTCATACCAGATGAACGCCGCCACGGCGACACCGAAGCTGACAAAGTAAAGCCCCGCCAGCCAAAGTTCGGCAAAGTTGGCCATTGCGCGGATGGTAAGCGGGCACTGTGCGGAAGGCCAGATTACGAAGGTAATGTGGAGTGCCTTTCCAGTGGCGTCGGCTCAAGCCGACTCGGGCCCCTTTCCTTTTGTTTCCCAGCACATACGTGCTGGGCTCACGAATGACGGTGCCGCTGCGGCGGGACGGGTTGCTGAGCGCTGGCCGCGCCGGCGAGTCGCCGGCGCCAACCCCGTTGCGGCGGCGGGACGCCGCCGCCCCGGCCGGCCTGGAGGCGAGCGCTCCGAATGCAGGTTCCTCGACTCGCTCGGGATGACCTCGGTGACGAGAACGCAGGCATTACAGCTTGCTGCGGAGGAGGGAGATGACGTCGTCGGCGGTGATGACGCCGGTGAGGCGGCCCTGCTCGTCGACGACCGGTAGGGTGAGGAGGTTGTACTTGTCAAAGAGCTCGGCGACCTCCTTCTCGTTGGCGCCGGCGTGGCAGGAGATGACCGGGTCGATGGCGAGGGACGAGAGCGGGGTGGATTCGGGCGAGAGGACGAGGCGGGCGAGGGGGACCATGCCGGCGAGCTTCTCGTCCTGGTCGATGAGGTAGACGGTGCTGATGGTCTCGACGCCGCCCTCGAAGCTGCGCAGCATGTCGATGGCGTCGCCGACGGTGGCGACGGGCGCGAGCGAGATGTACTCGGTGGTCATCTTGCCGGCAGCGGTGTCGTCCTTGAACTCGAGGAGCTCGGTGACTTCCTGGCGCTCCTCGGGCTCCATCTCGTGGAGGATCTCGTCGGAGGTGTCTTCGGGGAGCTTGTCGAGGAGGTCGGCGGCGGCGTCGGGGTGCATCTCCTCGACGATGTCGGCGGCGTGTTCGGGCTCGAGCGATTCGACGAGGGACGCCTGGAGCCTGGGATCGATCTCCTCGACGACCTCGGCGGCGACATCTTCGTCGAGGTTCTCGAAGACGGCCTCGCGCTCGGCGGGGGCGAGCTCCTCGAGGATGTCGGCGATGTCGGCGGGGTGGAGGCGCTGGAGGCGGTCATGCGCGATGCGGAGCTTCACGCGGCGCGCGGGATCGGTCTCGATGAGGTCGACGAACTCCCAGGGGATCTGGCGCGCGGGGATGCGCGCGAGCAGCGTGCGCAGGACGCCGCGGGGGACGACGCCCTGGAGCAACTGGCGGAGCGCGCCGCGCATGCCGACGTCGACGCCTTCGACCTTGAGGGTGATGTTGCCGTTGACGGGGAGCTGGGTGAACTCGACGTCGTTGACGCGGACGACCTTGCGACCGTTGACGTCGATGACCTGCTGGTCGAGCAGGTCGCGGGAGAGCAGCAGCAAGCCTTCGGTGCCTTCGACCGGGCGGAAGTCGGGGCGCTCGAGGCGAATGCTGGAAGAGGTGACGGCGGAGACGGAATCGGTCTGCACCATGCGCTCGCCCTGGCGGGTGCGGACGATGAGGTTGGTGACGCGCGGTCCCTCCTGGTGGGGAGAGAGGACGACCTCACGCACACGCCCGGCGACCGCCCCGGAAGGGTCGAGGACCGCGGCGCCGAGAAGCTCGGTGAGGGCGAGGGACATGCGAGTTGCGAGTTCCAGTCGCGAGTGGCGAGTGGCCCGAAGCCAGTGTAACGCCGGGCAGCAAATGGGAGGCGAAGGAAACGCAGCGCTGGGAAGGTCGCGGGCGCGAGTGGGAGCGGGCTACCACTCCGTTGGCAAGAGGTTTCGTTGACAATATGGTGTGTGACAGGCAAACTACCGCATTCCTGAGTTTGCAGTGGCGGCAGTAGTGTGGCGCGGCGCGCGCGAACGAGAGCGGGCCGGCAGCCGAGGCAAAACACCCTGAAAATGACCGACAAGCGGGTCTCGTTCACGCTGGAATCGACGCTGGACAGCGTGAACATGGCCGAAGAGAAGACCGAGAAACTCGCCGCGGAACTCGGGTTCAGCGAAGAGGACTGCCATCGGCTGGCGATGAGCGTGCGCGAGGCGATGGTGAACGCGGTCCTGCACGGGAACGCCTACGACCCGAAGAAGCGGGTGCACGTCGTGTTCGAGCACGATGGCAAGAAGCTGGCCATCACGATCAGCGACGAAGGCCGGGGGCTGAGTCCGGAGGAACTGCCGGACCCGCTGGCGCCGGAGAATCTGTTGAAGCAATCGGGGCGCGGGATCTTCCTGATGCGCTCGTTCATGGACGACGTCCAGATCAGGAACCTGCGACCGGGAACCGAAGTCAAACTCATCAAGACCGTCGGCGGCGAAGCCGAGGGATCCAGAGAGGAAGCGAAGCAATGATGAAGACAAGCACGCGGAAGGTGGAGAACGTGACCATCGTGGACCTGAGCGGGCGGATCACGCTGGGCGAAGGCAGCGTGGTGCTGCGCGACACCATCCGCGACCTGATCGGCAAGGGCGACAAGAAGATCCTGTTGAACCTTGGCGAAGTGACCTACATCGACAGCTCCGGGATCGGCGAGCTGGTGAGCGCGTTCACGACGGTGCGGAACCAGGGCGGCGAACTGAAGCTGCTGAACCTGACGAAGAAGGTCCACGACCTGCTGCAGATCACGAAGCTGTACACCGTGTTCGACGTGAAGGACGACGAAGCGACGGCGATCCAGTCGTTCACGAAGTAGGGGCGGGCGATGCCGCGGATCACGCGGCTCGACCGCGCGCAGCTGGACGCGGAGAGCCAGGCCATCTACGACCACTACATGAAAGAGCGCGGGAACGTGCCCAACATGTTCCGCACCGTCGCGCACCGGCCTGAGATCTTCCGCACGATGATCGCGCACTTCCGCGCGGTCATGGAAAGCGGCACGGTGCCCAAGAAGCTGAAAGAGCTGGCCGTCGTCCGGACGAGCCAACTGAACTCCTGCGAGTATTGACTGGCGTCGCACACCGCCTTGGCAAGGCGGCTGGGATGGAGCGACGACCTGCTCGCGCACCTGGCGGAGTTCGAGACCCGCACTGACCTGACCGACAGAGAGAAGGCCGCGGTGCGCTTTGCGGAGCAGATGACGCGCGACTCGCACCACGTGAGCGACGAGCAGTTCGCGGAGCTGCGGCGGCACTACGATGAGGGCGAGGTGGTGGAGCTGGCCAGCGTCATCGGACTGTTCAACTACTTCAACCGGTTCAACGATGCGCTCAGGATGGAGCCAACGAAGTAGCGGGCGGGCGGGCGGCGGCTGGCGGGCGGCGGCGGTGTGGATGCTTGCCTGCGTGCTGACGCCGTCGCTGGCCGCGGGGGCGTGCATTCCCTTCACCGAGGCGCCGAAGAAGATCGGCGAGAGCGTGTGCGTCCGCGGCAAAGTGGTGAAGGTGGCGGAGGGAAAGAAGGGCACGTGGTTCCTCGACTTCTGCGAGGACTACACCAAGTGCGCGTTCACGGTGGTGGTGTTCGCGCGCAACCTGCGCGACGTGGGCGACGTGCGACAGCTCTCCGGGCGCGAGATCGAGATCTTCGGCAAGGTGAAGCTGTACCACGGGCGCGCGGAGATCATCCTCAAGGATGCGCGGCAACTGCACGGCGAGGCGGCGAAGCTGCCGCCCATGCCGCGGGAGTACGACGCGTCGCGGCATGGGAAGTACTCGGCAGGGCGGTACCGGACGAAGGGGAAGGTGGAAGACCTGGATCCGGAGAAGCGGTAGTCCACGGTGCACGGTCCACAGTCCACAGTGGGCGAGAACCAAGGTGCTTCGTCGCTGCTCGCGCGCGGGAGAAAACGCGCGCTCGCCACGCTCCTCAGCATGACCCATCCACTCTTCCCTAGTCCCAGGGTTTGGGTGAGGCGGCGCGGAGCTCGTCGAGGGAATACTTGGTGCCGCGCCAGACGATGCCGCCCTGGCGCAGCGTGACGAAGAGCGAGCGCAGCATGGCGTAGCACATCAGAGAAGCGCCGACGGGATTGAGGAAGAAGAACAGCGGGCTGATGCCGTAGAGGTCGCGCAAGGTGGCGTAGGCGGCGAAGAGCGCGGCGAGGCCGACCGCGAAGCCGAGCTTGGTCCAGCCGGGCGCGAACCAGACAAGCCCGAACGGCAGCACGTGAAAAGCCAGGACCGCGAGCACCAGCGCGGCGACCAGCCAGGCACGGAAGCCGACGCCGGCAAAGGCGTTCTTGGTGAGGTTGTTGACGGGGCCGAGCAGGCCGCGTCCCCAACGCAGCTGGACCAGGCCGGGGCCGAAGGCGAAGCGCGAGCGGAGCCCGGCGCGCTTGATGCGGCGGCCGAGTTCCATGTCTTCGACCACGCAGAGGCGCAGCGGCTCCATGCCGCCGATGGCGTGGTAGGCGCTGCGGCGCACCATGTTGAACGCGCCCCATCCGATGAAGGCTTTCGACTTGGGATCGGAGACGCGCCACGGCTTCAGGCCGATGATGGCCATCTGGATCATGCCGGTGATGAGCTTCTCGCCGAAGGTGAGCGTGAGCATGGTGGGGGCGAGCACCAGGTGGTCGGCGCGCTCGGCCTGGGCGTAGGCGACGGCGCGGTGCAGCGAGTCGCGGCCGAACATGACGTCGCCATCGGTGAAGAGGAGCAGCTCGCCCGTCGCGAGCTTGGCGGCGGTCCACATGGCATGCTGCTTGCCGAGCCATCCGGGGGGCAGCTGGGTGATGTGGAGGACCTTGATGCGGCCGCTGGAGGCGGCCGCGATCTTGTCCATAATGTCGCCGGTGGAGTCGGTGGAGCGGTCGTTGACGGCGATGACCTCGACGTTGTGGTAGGTCTGGTCGAGGAACGAGGCGAGGCAGGCGCCGATGCCCTCTTCTTCATTCTTCGCGGGAACGATGACGGTGAGGCGCGGCTTCCCTTCCGGCTCGCCCTCGCCGGGCGCGAGACGCAGGTCGGGAACGCGGCGCAGTCCGAGAATGGCGCTCGCGACGACCACGAGCATGACGATCCCGAAGACCGCGCTGTAGACGGCCCAGAACCAGAACATCAGAAAGCTCCGGCGACGCGCGCGGCGCGGGCCTTCTGCTCGTCGACGAGCGAGAGCAGGACGAGTCCGGCGACGAAGAAGAACATGAGCGAGACGATGGCGAGGCGGGAGGAGCCGGTCGTCTGCTTGATGAGGGCGAAGGCGAAGGGCCCGCCGATGGACGAGAACTTGGTGAAGACGGTGTAGAAGCCGTAGAACTCGGCGCTGGCGTTCTCGGGGATCATGGAGCCGTAGTAGGAGCGGCTGAGGGCTTGGGAGCCGCCCATCACGAGGCCGACGATCATGCCGAGCACGAAGAACTCGACCGCGCTGTGGATGAAGTAGGCGTAAGTGACGACGCCGCACCAGAGCACCAGCGTGATCATGATGGCGCGCTTGGTGCCGATGCGGGTGGTGAGCCATCCGAAGAACATGGCGCCGACGGCGGCGACGCCCTGGATGATGAGCAGCGTGAGCATGAGCGCGGAGGCGGGCAGTCTGAGCTCGACCGTGCCGTAGGTCGAGGCCATGTTGATGACGGTCTGGATGCCGTCGTTGTAGAGCATGAAAGCGAGCAGGAAGAGGAGCAGGTGCTTGAAGCGGCGGACGCGCATGGTCGTCTGCCAAGTGCGGGAAAGGCCGACGGCGAGATACGCGACGGGCCAGGGGAGGCGCGCAAAGCGTTGCGGGAGCGGCTCGTGGGAGGGAGGCTCGTGCAGGCGGCGGGCGGTGACGAGGGTGAAGCCCGCCCACCAGAGTCCGGCGGTGGCGATGCCGATGCGGGCGGCGGTGCCCTGCGAGATGCCGAGCTTGTCGTGGAGGGCGACGAGGGCGAGGGCGAGGGCGAACTGGATGCCGCCGCCGACGTAGCCGAAGGAGTAGCCCTTGCCGGAGACCCAGTCCATGCGGTCGTCGGTGGCGATCTGGGGGAGGAAGGCGTCGTAGACGACGTTGGCGTTGATGAAGGCGACTTGCGCGGCGACAAAGAGGAGCATGGTGCGGTAGACGTCGCCGGAGTGCGAGAGGTAGAGCAGCACGGTGAAGAGCGAGCCGGCGTAGGCGAAGAAGAGCAGGAAGCGCTTCTTGGCAGCGGAGAAGTCGGCGATGGCGCCGAGCACGGGCGCGCAGAGGAACGCGAGGAAGTCGGCAAAGCCGACCATGAAGGCCCACAGGGTGTCGGCGGCGTAGCGGGTGCCGCCGAGGGCGAGGCCGTCGGGGCCCACGATGGCGGAGGCGAAGTAGACCGGCAAGAGGCCGACGCTGACGGTGGCGTAGGCGGAGTTCGCCCAGTCGTACATGCACCATCCGAAGATGGTGCGAGGATCGTTCTTCTGCATCGCGGGCAAGGTTGGCGAAGTGTAGCAGAGGCGCGCGCGAGGTCGAGCGCGCTGCAACCTGGTTGCAATCTACTTTTTCGGGCGGGGGTAGCGGGCTTCGACGGTGGTGCCGATGCCGCCGCGCGGGCGGAACTCGCCGCGGACCACGGCCCAGACGGGCTTGGCGGCTTGCACCACGTCTTCGAGGACGCGGTTGACGATGTTCTCCTGGAAGATGCCGAGGTTGCGGTACTCGAGGATGTATTCCTTCAGCGACTTGAGCTCAAGGCAGCGGGCGGCGGGCATGTACTTGACGTAGAGGACGCCGAAGTCAGGCAGGCCGGTCTTGGGGCAGACGGAGGTGAACTCCGGGATGTCGATGGTGATCTCGTAGCCGGGAAACTGGTTGGGGAAGGTTTCGATGGCGGGAAAGGGGTGGTCGAGGCCGGCCTTGGCGTGTTCGGAAGTGTAGCGGGGCTTCACGGGAACATTGTATCGGGGGATCGCGGGATCGGGTGATCGGGTGATCGAAAGTCAAAGGCCGCGGCCGAGGGCGAACGCGGTAGCGGAGCGTTCCTAGGCGGCGAGGTCGGCGCCGGCGGCCTCGGCGTCGGCGGACTGCTGGATGAACTCCTTGAGCGGGAGCTTGGGAGCGCCGCAGGAGGTGATGAGCTCGGCGTTGAACTCGGCGCCGAGGAGCATGGCGAATCCCGACCAGTAGAGCCAGACCATCAGGGCGACGGCGGCGCCGAGCGAGCCGTAGGTCTGGTTGAAGGTGGCGAAGTTACGGAAGTAGACGCCGAGCAGGTACGAGAGCAGAAGCCAGCAAGCGAGCGCGAGGAGCGCGCCGGGGAGCGTACACCAGAAGCGCTGCCGCACGTTGGGGCCGAGGTAGTAAAGGATCTCGATGGCGAGGATGGCGAAGATGATGGCGCTGCCCCACTGGATCCAGGGCCAGGCGACAACGAAAGCGGCGCTGAGGTGGGCGTGGCTGGCAAGGCGCTGCCCGAATTGCGGGCCGAGGATCATGATGACAAGGGCGGTGATGAGAAGCGTCCCGACGATGACGGCGAGCAGGAGCGCGAGCGGGCGCGTCTTCCAGAAGGGGCGGGTCTCGGGGACGTCGTAGGAAACGTTGAGGGCGTCCATCATGGCGGAGAAACCGCCGGAGAGCGCCCACAGCGTGCCCAGGATGCCGAAGGAGAGGAAGGCGTGGCGGCCGGGGCTGATGACGTCGGCGAGGATCTTGCGGACCAGGCCCATGCTGTCGGGCGGGACGACGCGGGCCATGAGGTCGAGGGCCCGATTGAAGAGGTCCGGAATGGGCAGGTAGGCGACGATGGCGGCGAAAAGGATGAGCGCCGGAAAGAGCGCCATGACAAAGTAGTAGGACAGGCCGGCGGCGAGGACGAGGCCGTGGTGGCGGTCGACGTCGCGCGCGGCATTGGTGATGGCGGTCCGGAACTGCGTCAGAGTCACAGTATTGGGAGTGGCGGCAGGAGGGAGGGGTTGGACGCCAGGATCGTCGATTGCCAATTGCCGATTGGTCGTTGGAGCTGACAGCGGGTTCGCTGCATCTAATTGGAAAGACACAGCAAAACAGGCTGGGTGGCATTGATTGGCGATGTACCGCCCGTAGATGGGCGTGGCGTAGTCCGCTATAGTTAAGGTTTCCCCCGGGTGGAAAGCGCCGGCAGGGAGAAGTGCGCGCCGTCGAGGTGAGGGCGCTACCAGAACATGAACGGAAAGCGTTGGAGACTGGTGGGAGGTGCGGTGCTGGCGGCCGCGGTCCTGGTCGCGTTCGCGACCCGGGGCGGGGATGTGCCGGTGCGCGCGGAGAAGGCGACGCGGGAGAACATCGTGAACACCATCTCCACCAACGGAAAGATCGAGCCGGTGGACAACTTCGAGGCGCACGCGCCGGCGGCGACCACGGTGAAGCGGCTGTTCGTCCGCGAAGGCGACCGGGTGAAGGCGGGCCAGAAGATCCTGCAGCTCGATGACGCGAACGCGCGCGCGGACGCGGCGCGGGCGCTAGCACAACTGAGGCGCGCCGAGGCCGACATCGCGGCGCTCAAGACCGGCGGCACGCATGAAGAGGTATTGAACCGCGAGGCGGAGCTGGTGAAGGCGCGGGCGGAGCGCGACTCGGCACAGCGGAACCTGGACGCCGTGAAGCAGCTGGAGCAGCGCGGGTCGGCGTCGCCGGCGGAGCTGCAAGAGGCGGAGAACCGCCACAAGAAGGCGCAGGCGGACGTGACCGCGCTGGAGCAGAAGCAGAGCTCGCGCTATTCGCACCCGGAGGTGGCGAAGGTACAGGCGGAGGCGGGCGAGGCGCGGGCGGCGTATGAGGCGGCACAGTCGCTGCTGAAGAACGCGAACGTGACGGCGCCGCACGACGGGCTGGTCTATTCCCTTCCGGTGAAGCAGGGTCAATACGTGAACGCCGGCGACCTGCTGGCGCAGATCGGCGACCTGAAACGCGTCCAGGTGCGCGCGTTCGTGGACGAGCCGGAGATCGGGAGGCTGGCGACGGGGCAGCCGGTGAACATCACGTGGGACGCGCTGCCGGGCCGGACGTGGACGGGGACGCTGACACGAGTGCCGAGCACGGTCACGCAGCATGGGACGCGCACGGTGGGCGAGATCCTCGTGGAAGTAGAAAACGGCGACCTGAAGCTGCTGCCGAACATCAATGTAAGCGTGGTGGTGACGACGGCGAAGCACGACAACGCGCTGACGGTGTCGCGCGAGGCCATCCACCAGGACGGTGGCAAGCGGTACGTTTTCGAGATCGTGAAAGGCGAACTGAAGCGGCGCGATGTGGAGACCGCGGTCTCGAGCCTGACGCGCATCGAAGTGGCGAAAGGCATCGGCGACGGCGCGACGGTGGCGCTGGGCGCCTCCACCGGACAAGCGCTGAAAGACGGCATGGAAGTGAGGGTGATCGAGCGGTGAAGAAGTGGGCTATCAGTCTGCTGTTGGGCCTGGTCCTGACGGGAACGAGTTTTGCGGCGGCGGCGAGCGGGAAGGAAGCGCTCAAGGCCGGCAAGATGGACGAGGCGATCGCGCTCCTGCGAGCGACCATCAAGGAGCACGCGAACGATGCCGAGGCGTGGCACCTGCTGTCGCGCGCGTACCTGGCGCTGGAGCGCTGGGACGACGCGGTGAAGGCGGCGGAGAAGGCCGTGGCGCTGGAACCCAACAATAGCGACTATCACCTGTGGCTGGGCCGCGCGTACGGCAACAAGGCGGAGCACGCGCCGTTCTGGACGGCGTGGGGCATGGCGAAGCGCGTGCGGATGGAGTTCGAGAAGGCCGTCGCGATCAACGCCAACAACGTGGACGCGATGAGCGACCTGGCAGAGTTCTACATCGAGGCGCCGTCGATCCTGGGGGGCGGCAAGGACAAGGCTACCCGGCAGGCAGAGCTGATCGCGCAGCACGACCAGGCGGCGGCGCACTGGGTGCGCGGCCGGATCGCGGAGACGAACAAGGAACTGGAGTCGGCCGAGAAGGAGTACACGGCGGGCGTGCAGGCGAGCAACTCCGCCGGCGCGTGGCTCGACCTGGCATCGTTCTATCGGCGCAGCGGCGAGAAGGCCAAGATGGAAGCGGCGGTGAGCAAGGCCGTCGCGGCGGAAAAGAAGAAGCAGGGCGCGCTGTACGATGCCGCGCTCGTGCTCTACCGCGGCGGGCGGAACTTCGCGATGGCGGCGGGCTTGCTGCGAAACTACCTGAAGAACCCCGACAACGACGAGGCGCCTTCGTTCAAGGCGCACTACCTGCTGGGACAGATCCTGGAGAAGCAGGGCGACAGGAGCGGCGCGGCGACGGAATACGAAGCGGCGCTGGCGCTGGCGCATGACTTCGAAGATGCGCAGACGGCGCTGAAGCGCGTGCGCGGGCAGTAGAGAATCGAGCCATCGGGCGAACGAGCCAGCGCGCGATGCAGGGCCGACCTGACCTCTCTCCGTGACCGGTATCACTGACCGGAGTTCCCCCACAATCGAGAATGCAAGCTGGATGGGTGTCTCCATCGCGCGAGGTGGGCTATGGCACGAGCGGCGAAGGGCGTCGATGCGGATGCGCACAAGGGCGCGAACGAAGAACGCGGCAAGGCGCTGGTTTCCTATAGCGGACAGCTGCCTCATCGGGGTACGCTTCCGCTGGTGAAGGAGTACGACAGCGACTTCCCGGAGCCGGGCGCGAGCCCGGAGCACTCGGGCGAGTCGGGGAAGAAGAAGCGCGTACGACGCAGCAAGAACTGCTGAGGCGCAATGAAGCTGCTGCACGACGTGGAGCGGTTGAGCGAGTACTGGTGGCTGGTGCTGCTGCGCGGGGCGCTGGCGCTGGTGTTCGCGGCGGCGGTGTGGATCGCGACCGGGGTGCTCGACTTCCACTACGGCATGTCGATCGCGCTGGTGTTCATCCAGGCGTGCTTCGGGTCGTACCTGCTGATGGCGGGGCTGTTCTCAATCGTGATGTCGGTGCTGGTGCTGCGGCAGTCGCACTGGCGGGCGACCGTGGTGCACGCGGCCTTCCTGATGGCGCTGGCGGGGTGGCTCTTGTTCTCGGAAGCGGAGACACTGGCGCCGCTGGCGGTGCTGGTGGCGATCCATGCAGCGCTGGGCGGGATGGGTGAGATCTCGCTGGCGCGGCGGATGCGGCGGCATCAACTGCAGAGCTTCGCGCTGATCGGGACGGCGATCTTCTCGTTCGCGTGCGCGACCGCGCTGCTGCTCGAGATGCGGAACGTGGAGCGCCTGGTGGTGGTGACGGCGGTGTACGCGGCGGTGTATGGGCTGGTGGTGATCGCGACGTCGTTCCAACTGCGCGCGGTGCGGAGGCAGGCGGAGCGCGACGTGAGCGCGGCGGCGG
>DATIBR010000089.1 GCA_035457425.1 Terriglobales bacterium | reverse complement strand
TGCGACAACATCGAGAAGACCGTCGCCGACCTGACCAAGAAGGGCGCGAAGTTCCCGCGCGGCATCACCACCGCCGGCTGGGGACGCGTCACCGCCATCGAGCTCCCCGGCGGTTTGGAGATGGGCCTCTACGAGCCGCGGCACCCCGTCGCCATCGGCCTCGGCGTCATGCCGGCAAAGGCCGCCGCGCCCGCCAAGAAAAGAGCCGCCAAGAAGCCGGCCAAGAAGCCGCGCAAACGATAATCATTCGCCACGGAGACACTGAGGCACGGAGAAAAACGGAAGAAAACCTCCGTGTCTCCGTGCCTCCGTGGTGAGAACTACGACTTCTTGACCGAGATCCCGAGCTCTTTGAGCTGCTGCTCGTTCACCGGTGTCGGCGCGTCGACCATCAGGTCCACGGCCTTGGCGGTCTTGGGGAACGGGATGACCTCGCGCAGGCTCTCGCCGCCGGCCAGCAGCATAACGATGCGGTCGAGGCCGAGCGCGATCCCGCCGTGCGGCGGCGTGCCGTACTCCAGCGCCTCGAGGAAGAAGCCGAAGCGCTGCCGCGCCTCCTCTTCCGACATGCCGAGCGCGCGGAAGATCTGCCGCTGCACGTCCTGGCGGTGGATGCGGATCGAGCCCGAGCCCAGCTCCATGCCGTTGAGCACGATGTCGTAGGCGTTGGCGCGGACCGTGGCCAGATCCTTCTGCTCCAGCACCTTCTCCATGTCGCGCTCATGCGGCGAGGTGAACGGGTGGTGCGCCGCGTTCCAGCGCTTCTCTTCCTCGTCCCACTCGAACATCGGGAAATCGGTGACCCAGGTCCAGCGATAGCTGTTCGGGTCTTTCAGCCCGCCGGCGAACGCGCCGTGTTTCGCGGCGTACTTCTGGCCGAGCGCGACGCGCAACAGCCCGGCCGCGCCGTAGACGGCGTGGTCGGCCTGCTTCCCTTCCTTCGCCGCGGCCTGGGCGTCGCCCGCGACGAGAACGATGAGGTCGTCCGCACTGGCCGGCGGGTCGCCGGCCGCTACCCCACCATGCTGGGTAGGCGCCGGCGACCCGCCGGCGCGCAGTTTCTCTTTAATCTTCGTCGCCGCCTCGGGGAAATTCTTCTCCAGGCGCTTCCAGTCGTCGAAGAGCTTTGCCTGTCCCGGCTTGAACAGCGGCTCGATCTCGTCGCGCTCCTTGCGCGAGAGTTCGCCCACCTTCGGGATGCGGATGGCGACGACCGGCAACTCGGGCGCGATGCCGAGCTTCTCCAGATCCGCGGCGGCGAAGGCGTCCTTCACGTCGGTGAGCGCGGGCAGGCGGAGGTCGGGCTTGTCGGAACCGTAGCGGCGCATGGCCTCGTCGTAGGTCATGCGCGGGAACGGCGTCTTCAGCGTGACGCCCGCGGCCTGCCACGCCGCGGCCACGAATCCCTCGACCACCTCGAAGACGCGCTCCTGCTGCGGGTAGCTCATCTCCAGGTCGATCTGCGTGAACTCGAGCTGGCGGTCGGCGCGCAGGTCCTCGTCGCGGAAGCAGCGCACGATCTGGAAGTACTTGTCGCAGCCCGAGATCATAAGAATCTGCTTGAAGAGCTGCGGCGACTGCGGCAGCGCGTAGAACGAGCCGTGGTGCACGCGGCTGGGCACCAGGAAGTCGCGCGCGCCCTCGGGCGTCGAGCGCGTGAGGAACGGCGTCTCGATCTCGAAGAAGCCCTGCTGCGAAAGATGGTTGCGGATGGCGAGCGCGACCTTGTGCCGCAGCTCGAGGTTCGCCTGCATCTCGTTGCGGCGCAGGTCGAGATAGCGGTACTTGAGGCGCGTGTCCTCGTTGGGCAGGACGGCGTCGGCGGGCGAGAACGGCGGCGTCTTCGCCACGTTGAGCAGCCGCAGCTCGCTCGCGATGACCTCCACCTGGCCGGTCGGGATCTTGTCGTTCACGCTCTCGCGGATGCGGACCTCGCCGGTCGCCGCGACCACGTACTCGTTGCCGAGCTCGCCGGCCTTCTCGAACAGCTCCTTCTGGTCGGAGCGCACGACGACCTGCGTGAGGCCGGTGCGGTCGCGCAAATCGAGGAAGATGAGGTTGCCGAGATTGCGCCGGCGGTTCACCCATCCCATGAGCGTGACGGTCTTGCCCGCGTCGGAGCCGCGCAGCGCGCCGCAGGTGTGCGTCCGTCGAAGTTCGCCGAGGTAGTCGAGCTGCATTCTCTGTGAGGTTCGCCGTGTGGAGTCGAAACTCCGATTATACGGATGGGCTCCGAATCTCACCACGGAGGCGCGCAGACACGGAGAAAACCTTGAACCACGAAGGCCACAAAGGAACACGAACGGATCAAGTCACCCAGGCCTTCGGGAACCTTCGTGTCCTTCGTGGTTCAAATGTTTTCGTGCGCGCGTTCATGGCGCGGGGTGCGTGACGAACCCCGCGAGCTCCGCCCGCGGGACGTTGCGCTGCTGGCCGCTCTCCAGGTGCTTGACGGCGAACTCGCCCGACTTCACCTCGTTCTCGCCCACGATGACGACGTAGCGCGCGCCCAGCTTCACCGCCGTCTCGATGGACTTCTTCAGCTTGAAGCCCTCGTCGCCCATCTCGATGACGGCGTCGTGGCGGCGCAGCTCGCGCGCCAGCCGCGCCGCTTCCCGGTTCATGCCGGCGCCGAGCGGCGCGATGTAGGCGTCGGGCTTGCGCACGATGCTGCTGGCGTCGGCCGATTCCGCCAGCGACATCACCAGCCGGTCCTCGCCGATGGCGAAGCCGATGCCGGGCGCGGAGGGTCCGCCGAGCATCTCGCTCAGGCCGTCGTAGCGCCCGCCGCCGAGGATGGCGTTCTGCGCGCCCAGCGCCCCGTGCGTGAATTCGAACGCCGTGCGCGTGTAGTAATCCAGGCCGCGGACCAGGCGGTCGTTGAGCGTGTAGGGCACGCCGGCCGCGTCGAGGATGGCGCGCACCTCGGCGAAGTGCGCGCGGCAGGGCTCGTCGAGGTACTCGGAGATCTTCGGCAGCTTGGCGATGACGGGCTGGTCGGCCTCGACCTTGCAGTCGAAGACGCGCAGCGGGTTGGTGACGGCGCGGCGCCGGCAGTCGGCGCACATCTTTTCTACGACCCCGCTCAGCGCCTTCTTCAAAGCCTCATTGAACTTGGCGCGGTCGGCGGCGCAGCCCACGGAGTTGAGCTCCAGCGTCCAGCCGGAGATGCCGAGCCGGTCGAGCAGCGTGGCGAGCAACTCGAGCACCTCGGCGTCGACCGCGGGCGACTCCGAGCCGTTGGCGCTCGGGCCGATGACCTCGGCGCCGATCTGGTAGAACTGGCGGTAGCGGCCCTTCTGCGGGCGCTCGCGGCGGAACTGCGGGCCCATATAGAAGAGCTTGGTCAGGCCAGGGCGCTCCCACAGCTTGTGCTCGATGTAGGCGCGCACCACGCCGGCCGTGTTCTCGGGGCGCAGCGCGAGCATCTGGCCTTTTTCCGATTCGGCGCGCGCGCGGTCTTCCCACGCGAACATCTCTTTGCCGACGATGTCGGTCTCCTCGCCGACCGAGCGCTGGAAGAGGCCGAGATCCTCGAGGATGGGCGTGCGGATCTCGTGGAAGTTGTAGGCGCGGAAGACGTCACGCGCCGCCGCCTCGACGAAGTTCCACAGCGCGGTCTCCGGCGGCAGCAGGTCGCGGGTGCCGCGGACCGCCCTTAGCTGCGGCCGTTGGTCTTTGGTCTTTGGTCGTTGGCCGGAGGAGTCGTCGGCCTTCGGTCGTCGGTCGTCGGCCATCTACTTTCCTATCTCACGAAGATACTGCTCTTTGTACTCCAGGTAATTGTTCGCGTACCGCAGGATGGTCTCCTGGGTGGCGGCGTCGTCGATCTTCTTGCGGAACTTGCCGGGGACGCCCATCCAGAGCGAGTTCGGCTCGACCACCGCGTTCTCCGGGATCACGGTGCCGGCCGCGATGATCGACCCTGCGCCGATGTGCGCGTTGTTCAGGATGACCGAGCCCATGCCGATGAGGCAGCGGTCTCCGATGGTGCAGCCGTGCAGCGTGACCGAGTGCCCGACGGTGACGTACTCGCCGAGCGTGACGCCGTACTTGTGGCGCATGCCGTGGAGCACCGAGCAGTCCTGCACGTTGGAGTGCGCCCCGATGCGGATGGCGAAGACGTCGCCGCGCACCACCGCGTTCATCCAGATGGAGGCGTGCTCACCGAGTTCGACGTCGCCGATGACCTGCGCCGACTCGTCGACGTAGCACGACTTCGGGACCTTCGGGGTCACGCCCTGGTAGCTGCGGATCATGATGCCAACCTAAGCCAAGCAAGGTAACACAGCGCGAACGGCCGGCTTTGGCCGACAGGCGTCACAACCGGTTGTGACGACCGCCACAGGAGATCGACCCCGCCGCCCGGATACTACGCCATCCGCCAAGCGGCCCTTTGGTACGCACAGCAGGGGTGTCTCCCATGCGCTGGGCCCTCGTGTTCCTTTGCATCGGCACGGCCGCGCTTGCCCAGGACGCCGCTACGGCAGGCTTGCGCGGCGTCGTGCGCGACCCGACTGGCGCCGTCATCGCGGGCGCGACCGTCACCGCACGGCGCGCCGACACCGGGCACGCGCGCGCGGCCTCGACCGGCGCCGACGGGCGATTCGTGCTCGCCTTCCTGCCCCCGGGCGACTACATCGTCCGCGCGGAGGCCCCCGGGATGGCGGCGGAAGCGCGCGAGGGCGTGCACGCCGAGGTCGGCGCGACCGTGGAGCTGGAATTCGCGCTCCGCGTCGGCGGCGCCAACGAAACGGTGGACGTCTCCGCCGAGGCGACCGCGGTCGAGCAGGCGCCCAGCGGGCTGACCACCGTCATCGGGACGCAGGAGATCGAGCAACTGCCGCTCAATGGCCGGCGCTGGCAGGACCTCGCGCTCACCACCCCGGGCGTCACCCAGGACCCGCGCGGGCTGACCTCGTCGTGGAACGGCGACCTCGCCTTCGGTGGCGTGCGTGGCTATCACTCCACCTTCCTCGTCGACGGCGTCGACAACAACAACTCGTTCTTCGGCCAGGCCCGCGGCCGCTACCGAGCGCCCTACCAGCTCTCGAGCGAGGTCGTGCAGGAGTTCCGTGTCTCGTCGAACACGTACGGCGTGGAGTACGGCCGCTCGTCGGGCGCGGTCGTGAACCTGGTGACGAAGTCGGGCACCAACCAGCTCCACGGCAGCGCGTTCTACTACCTGCGCTCCTCGGATTTCGGCGCGCGCAACCCGTTCGTCGGGGACAAGCCGCCCGACCACCAGCACCAGTTCGGGTTTACGCTCGGCGGCAAGCTCCTGCGCGACCGCGCGTACTTCATGCTCGGCGCCGACCTGCACGACTACCGCACGCCGGTGAGCGTCCGGTTCCTCGACCCCGCCGGGCCGCAGAGCGTCCTCGTCCCCAAGCCGGCGGATTACGAGAGCACCGACCAGGCGCTGGTGTTCGCGACCGCGGACCAGCTCACCAGCGAGCTCGCCGGCGACTTCGGCTCCGACCTGCTGGGCAACACCGCCTTCGCCAAGTTCGACTACACGCTCTCGCCGCGCCACGCGTTGGCCGGCCGCATCAACACCTCGCGCTACTACGGCGCCAACAACGTGTTCTTCGACCCCGCCAGCCCGGTCACGTACCACGGGCTCTCCAACAACGGGACCGAAGAGGTCTCGACCGAGAGCGCCACGCTCTCGCTCAACAGCGCGCTGCCCGGCCGGCTGGTGAGCCTGCTGCGCGTGCAGTTCGCGCGCGACCTGCAGCAGTCGGCGGCCAACACGAGCGACATCCTCACGCGCATCGACGAGGTGACCGAGGGCTTCGGCCGCTCGACCATCCTGCCACGCCGCACCCGCGAGCATAAGTTCCAGCTCGCCGAGACGCTCTCGCTCGACACCGCGCGCCACACCTGGAAGTTCGGCGGCGACGTCATCTTCGCCCGCATCGAGAACTTCTTCCCCTCGCTCTCGGGCGGCGAGTACATCTTCGACACCATCCGCGTGAACCCGTGGACCTTCGCGCCGGCGACCTTCGGCATGCGCATCTCGCCCTTGCGCGCGTACGCCCACGGCGTGCCGCGCTTCTACGTGCAGAACTTCGGCGCGCTCGAGTCGCATCCCGACACCAGCGAGTTCTCGCTGTTCGCGCAGGACAACATCCGCGTGAACTCGCATCTGGCGCTCACGCTCGGCGTGCGCTGGGACCTGCAGACGTTCAACACCGGCGCGCTGGAGCCGAACCCGCTGTGGCCAGGCTCCGGAAAGCTCCCCGTGGACGCCAACAACGTGGCGCCGCGTGCGGCGTTCGCGTTCTCGCTGGGCGAACAGGACCCCCTGGTCGTGCGCGGCGGCTACGGCATCTTCTATACGCGCATTCCGCAGATCTATACCTCGGCGGTCGAGACCGACAACGGCCTGAAGCAGACGCACCTGTTCCTCGACAACGCCGACCCGTTCGACCACGCGCTGTTCCCGGCGTATCCGGACCCGCTGGTCGCCTGCGCGCCGACCGCGACGCGCTGCGAGCCGCCGCCGGGATTCACCGGCAGGCTGGAGAGCGAGATCTCGGCCTTCGCCGGCGATTTCCAGACGCCCTACGTGCAGCAGGCGTCGCTCACGGCCGAGAAGGAGACCTGGCAGGAGATCGCGCTGGGTGCGTCGTACCTCTACGTCCACGGCACGCACCTGATGCGCACGCGCGACGTCAACCTGCCCCCACCGGACTTCCTCACCTACCCGGTGTACGACTCGGCCGGCAACTTCACCGGCGAGTACTTTACGGTGGCGTCGTTCGCGAGCTGGCAGACGACGCCGTCGCTCAGCTGTCCATACAATCCGCCCTACTTCTCGCCGCCCTGCATCAACGACATCACGCGTCCGATCCCGCAGCTCGGCGCCATCGACCAGTTCGAGAGCGCGGTCTCCAGCGTCTACCACGGGCTCACCGTCTCGGCGCGACGCCGGATGCGCAATGGCTTTTTCTTCCGCTTGTCGTACACCTGGGCCAAGGCCATCGACGACGGCCAGGACGCGCCCTTCGCCGCGCCGCCCGCGGTGCAGAACGCCGCCGCTCCCCGCGCCGAACGCAGCGTCAGCTCGATCGACCAGCGGCATCGCGCGGTCGCCGCCTGGGTGTGGGAGCCGAAACCGTTTGACCGCGAGAATCCCCTGCTGAAGAAGTTGTTCAACGACTGGACGATCGCCGGCACCGTGACCTACGGCTCCGGACGGCCCTTCAACGCGCGCGTCCTGAGCGACCCCAACCGCGACACCAACAGCTCCAACGACCGCCTCCCCGGCCAGTCCCGCAACGCCTTCTATGGCCCCGAGTACCTGACCACGGACCTGCGCCTCACCCGGCGGCTCCACCTGGGCGATCGCTTGACCATGGACGTGCTGGCGGAGTCGTTCAACGTGATGAACCGGCGCAACGACCGCATGGTCATCAGCGATAACGCCTTCCAGAACTCGGCCGGGAGCTTCGTCTTCGGCCGCAACGTGCAGGGCGGCACGGCCTACCCGGCGCAATACGAGGTACGCCAGGACTTCCTCTCGCCCACCAACGCGTACGCGCCCCGACAGGTGCAGTTCGGGGTGAAGGTGAGGTTTTGAGAATCGAGCCCGGCACGTCAGTGCCGGGGAAAGGGGTTTCAGGGTTTGAGAATCCAGCCCGGCACGTCAGTGCCGGGCTGGATTCGTTACCACAGCCAAGCCAGCCCCCGGGTCACTTCGCCTCACGGCCGAAGTCCTCACTCATTCCCTGGGCCACCAGACAGACTGAACCGAGCCATATTAAACTTGACTTAGGAAGTAAACGTTGCAATAACTTACGAGTCCATCAGGGCCGGAAGAGGGGTGTTTTTTAGTTGGCAGAAGTCAGAGTGCAAGAAGGTGAGCCCCTTGAGAACGCGTTGCGCCGTTTCAAGCGCAAGGTGCAGCAGGAAGACATCATCAAGGAAGTGAAGCGTCACAGCTTCTACCTGAAGCCGGGCGAGAAGCGCCGGACGAAGGAAGCGCTGGCGCGCAAGCGCAATCGTAAGAAAGCTCGCAAGGAGCAAGACTAACTCGGCGGGCCGCTGCTTTCGGGCGGCGGCCCGTTCGCTTTTCATACCGCAGTCGTAAGCCGTCAGCAGTGAACGCGCCAAAGAGCGCGAGGGCCGAACCCAGGGGAGCGTGGACCCTCACTGGCGCCGCAGAGCGCCGGAGGGAGGGATCAGGGGGAGGTAGGGTTCCCGATGGAATTCCAGGACAAGACTCTGAAGTGCGTGGACTGCGGTGCGGATTTTGTTTTCACGGCCGGCGAACAGCTGTTCTTCCACGATAAGCAATTCAAGAACGAGCCCAAGCGCTGCAAGGCCTGCAAGGGAAAGCGCGCGTCGGCCCTCGGTCTGAACTCCGGCTCGAACTACCAGAAGGTCGAGACGCGCACGACCTGCTCGAACTGCGGCAAGGAGACCACCGTCCCCTTCAAGCCGACGCAGGGGCGCCCGGTGTACTGCCGCGAATGCTTCCAGGGAAAGCGCGGCACCTCGGCGAGCGCGGCCGGCGCCGCGTCGTAAGCGCCGCGCGGCGAGGCTTTCCATCCCGCGTGTAGGAGTGTGTGAGAGCGCGTCCCGCGGACGCGCTCTCCGTGTTTCCAGGCGCAAAAGAAAACGTCCGCCGCATCGCGGCGGACGCCTGCGAATCTTCCGTCTAGACCGCGCGCTTCATCTCGGCCTTGTTCTTGGCGCCGTTCTCCGCGACGCGCGCCGCCGCCTTCGCCGAGGCCTTCGCGGCCTTGGCCTTGTGGTCGGCGTGCTGGATGAGCATGACCTCGATCTGCCGCAGCAGGTCCTCGGTGTTCATCGGCTTCACCAGCATGGACTGCGCGCCTTCCTGCTTCCAGTCGTGGCCCAGCGTGGGATAGGCCGTCAGAATGGCGGTCGCCGGCCGGTACTCGGCCTTCTTGGCCGCGCGCACCACGTCGTAGCCGGAGCGCTCGTTCTCCATCTTCATGTCGGTGATGACCATGTCGAAGGTCGCCGCCTTGATCTTGCCGATGCCTTCCTTGGCGGAGGTGGCGGTCTCGACCTCGAAGCCGTTGATCTCCAGGATCGCTTTCAACGTGAGCAGGATTGCCAGTTCGTCGTCGACCAGCAGGATACGGCGCTTCATAGGCGGTAAGCTCCCAGGGGTTAAGGCTTACGAGACGGTTGTGATGCAACCTTCAGCTACTCCGGTTGCAGGGAAAAGAGCGAATCGATTGCTGTCTATAATACTCCGAATATGGCGAGCCGCTACTTCGTGCAGAACTTCGGATGCCGGGCCACCCAGGCGGATGGCGCCGAATTGGAGCGCCAATTCGCGTCGCAGGGCTTTCGAGCGGCCCAAACCGCCGCCCAGGCCGACCTGGTGGTGCTCAACACCTGCACGGTGACCGATTCCGCCGACAAGGATGCCCGGGCCGCCATCCGGCGGGTGCACCGGGAGAACCCGGGCGCGAAGATCGTTGTCACCGGCTGCTACGCCCAGCGCGCGCCGGAAGAGCTGGCCGCGCTGCCCGGCGTCTCCCAGGTGGTCGGGAACTCGCACAAGCACCAGCTCGCCGAGCTCGTGGCGCCCCCTGGCTTTGTGCCGCTGCGGTCGCTGGCGGAGACGGCCGGAAGGCCGTCGCTACCGAACATTTTCGTCTCCGACATCTTCGCCCACACCGAGCTGCTGGCCGCCCCGGTCTTCGAGGCCGAGACGCACGCCGAGCGTACCCGCCCGAACCTGAAGGTCCAGGATGGCTGCGACAACCGCTGCTCGTTCTGCGTGATCCCGTTCGTCCGCGGGCAGAGCCGCTCGCTCCCGCGCGCGCGCGTGCTGCGCGAGGTCAACGCGCTGGTCGCCCTGGGCTACCGCGAGGTCGTGCTCTCCGGCATCAACCTCGGCAGGTGGGGCAACGACTTCGAGCGGACCGAGGATTTCGAAGACCTCGTCCGCGCCATCCTCGGCGAGACGCCCCTGGAGAAGCTGCGGCTCAGCTCCATCGAGCCGATGGACTGGTCCGACGAGCTGATCGCGCTCGTCGCCTCGTCGCCGCGCATCGCCAAGCACGTGCACGCGCCGCTGCAGTCGGGCTCCGACCGCATCCTGCGCGCGATGCACCGCAAGTATCGGCCGTGGCACTACGCCGAGCGCATCGGGAAGGCGCGCGCCGCGATGCCCGAGGCCGCCATCGGCGCCGACGTCATGGTCGGATTCCCGGGCGAGACCGACGAGCTGTTCGAAGAGAACCGCGCCTTCCTCGCCGCGCTTCCCTTCACCTACCTGCACGTCTTCACCTACTCCGCCCGCCCCGGAACGCCGGCAGCGGATATGCCGGGCCAGGTCCCGGAGCGCGTCAGGCGCGAGCGCAACCGCGTGCTGCGCGAGCTGGCGGCGGAGAAGAACCACGGATTCCGCCAAGCGTTCGTCGGGCGCGAACTGGAAGCCATCACGCTCTCGCGCGCCGGCGACGGCTGGACCGAGGCGCTGACCGACAACTACCTCAAGCTGGAGCTTGCCGGCGCGCACGCGCCCAACCAGTGGCTGCGCGTCCGCGTGGCAGGCCTGAGCGATGACGGCCTGCGCGGCCGGATGCTATAATCATTGGGTTTTCCGCCCTGTTCCATCCCCTGCTTAGGAAAGCTGGAGGCGTCGCATCGATAAGAAGTTTATCCGCACGAATGAGCGTATTCGCGCGCGCGAGTTGCGCGTGATCGGCCCGGAAGGCGAGCAGTTGGGCATCCTGCAGCCCTTCGAAGCGCTGAAGATCGCTCGCGAAAAGAACCTCGACCTCGTGGAAGTCTCGCCGACGGCGCAGCCGCCCGTCTGCAAGATCATGGACTTCGGCAAGTACCTCTACGAGATGGACAAGAAGGAAAAGGCGGCCAAGAAGCACCAGAAGACCATCACCCTCAAGGAAGTGAAATTCCGCATCAACGTGGACGAGCACGAGTACCAGACCACGAAGAACCCCGTGCTGCGCTTCCTGGGCGAAGGAGACAAGGTGAAGGCCACCATCTTCTACCGCGGCCGCGAGATGTCGCACCGCGAACTGGGCCGCAAGATCCTCGACCGCCTGATGAAGGAGATCGAGGGCAAGGGCATCGTGGAGTTCATGCCCCGCATGGAAGGCAACACGCTGCACGCCATCCTCGCGCCGCCAAGAAAATAAAGACGAAAGGTTTTGCAATGCCGAAACTCAAGACCCATTCCGGCGCCAAGAAGCGCTTCAAGAAGACCGGGACCGGACGCGTCAAGCGCGCCAGTGCGTTCACCCGTCACATCCTGACTTCCAAGAATCGCAAGCGGAAGCGCCAGCTCGACATGCCGACCATGGTCTCCAAGGCCGACCAGCCGAAGATCAAGCGCATGATCCCGTACTAAAGGCAGCAATCAGCGATTAGCTGTTAGCTCATCGCTCAGCGAGTGAAGAGGCCACGAAGTTCCCTGCGAACCTCCTGCCTCCAGCCGCGTAACGAACGTAAAAGGAGAAAGCAATGCCTCGCGTCAAACGTGGTACCAAGCGCCGCCAGAAGCGCAAGAAGATCCTGGAGCGCGCCTCCGGATATTTCCTCACTAAATCCAAGCTCTACCGCTCGGCAAAGGAGTCGGTGGAGCGCGGCCTGAAGTTCGCCTACGCCGGCCGCCGGCAGAAGAAGCGCCAGTTCCGCTCGCTGTGGATCGTGCGCATCGGCGCCGCCGCCAAGCAGAACGGCATGAACTACAGCCAGTTCATCAGCGGGCTGAAGAAGTCCGGCGTCGAGCTCGATCGCAAGATCCTGGCCGACATCGCGGTCCACGACCCGACCGGTTTTGCCGGCCTGGCCGAGCAGTCCAAGGCCGCGCTGGCCAGCAAGTCGGCGTAGCACCAGCCGTCAGTCTTCGGTCTTCAGTCGTCAGTCTTAGGATTGTCATTCCGAGGCCGCCTTCAGGCGGCCGAGGAATCTGCTTTTGAAAAAGCGGATTCCTCGCTACGCTCGGAATGACAATTCCAGAGCCTTTCATGTACGAGGTCCCCAAACTCGGAGACTATTCGCCGGCGTCGCTCGACGCCGCGGTGCGCGACCTGTTGGCCGCGCTCGACTCCGAAGCCGCCGCGATCGCGAGCGAGAACGACTGGCGCGTATTCCGCGACCGCTGGATGGCGCGCAAGAACGGCATCCTCACGCAGGTCAATGAGGCGTGGTTGAAGGCCGCGCCCGGACCGTCGAAGCGCGACGTCGGACAGCGCGTCAACGAACTCAACAAGAAGGTAGAAGAGGTGGTCGAGGGCGCGAAGGACCGCGCCTCCGGCGCCACCTCCTCCGCGCGCCTCGCCGCCGAGAAGCTCGACGTCACCCTCCCCGGCATCCGGCGGCCGCTCGGGGTCGAGCATCCCGTCATCCGCACGATGAACCACATCGTCGCGGTCTTCCAGCGCATGGGCTACTCGGTCGGCGAAGGCCCGGAGATCGAGACCGACTACTACAACTTCGAGGCGCTGAACTTCCCGCCCAACCATCCGGCGCGCGACACGCAGGACACGCTGTTCGTCGCCGGGCAGGAACGCAAGCCGCAGCGCGAGCGCCTGCTGCTGCGCACGCACACCTCGCCGGTGCAGATCCACACCATGGAGCGGCAGCCGCCGCCGGTGCGCATCGTCATCCCCGGCAAGGTCTACCGGCACGACACGCCCGACGCGACGCACTCGCCCGTCTTCCACCAGGTCGAAGGCCTGGTGGTCGACCGCAACATCACGTTCTCGGACCTGAAGGGCACGCTCGACCACGCCATGAAGGAGCTGTTCGGGTCGGATGTGAAGACGCGCTTCTTCCCGTCGTTCTTCCCCTTCACCGAGCCGAGCGCCGACGTCGCCGTGACCTGCTTCAAGTGCCACGGCAAGGGCTGCCGGCTGTGCAAGATGAGCGGCTGGATCGAGCTGCTCGGCTCGGGCATGGTCGACCCCAACGTCTTTCAGTTCGTGAAGCAGAACGGTTACGACCCGGCGAAGGTGTCGGGCTTCGCCTTCGGCATGGGCGTGGAGCGGATCGCGATGGCGATGTACGGCATCGACGACATCCAGTTGCTGTATTCGGGCGACGTCAGGTTTTTGGAGCAGTTCGCGTAACACCGAACGCCGAGGCGCAGAGAGCGCCGAGGTCTTTTTGATGTTCGACTCGGCGGCCTCCGCGCCTCCGCGTTGGATTTTGAACTTGCGAAGATGAAGATCGTCCCCACATGGCTGCGCGAGTACGTCGACCTCAAGGCCGACGCGGAGACGCTCGCGCGCGACCTCACGATGGCCGGCATCTCGGTCGAAGCCATCGAGAAGTCCGGCGGCGAGACCGTGTTCGCGATGGAGATCACCACCAACCGCCCGGACGCGATGAACCACTACGGCGTGGCGCGCGAGGCCGCCGCCATCTACGACAAGCCGCTCAAGCCGATTGTCGCGAAGCTGCCGAAGGGCGCCGGCAAGGCCGATTTCAAGATCGAGATCCACGACAAGCAGGGTTGCGCGCGCTACACCTCGCGCATCATCCGCGGCGTGAAGATCGGGCCGTCGCCGAAGCGCATCGCCGAGCGCCTGCAATTGAACGACGCGCGGCCCATCAACTCCGCTGCCGACGCCACCAACTACAACCTGATCGAGATGGGCCACCCGACGCACGCCTTCGACGTCGACACGCTCGAGGGCGGGAAGATCATCGTGCGGCGCGCGCGCGCGGGCGAGAAGCTCAAGACGCTCGACGGAGTGGAGCGCACGCTTTCGGCCGAAGACCTGGTCATCGCCGACGCGAAGAAGGCAGTCGCGCTGGCCGGCGTGATGGGCGGCTTCGACACCATGATCACCGAGAATACGAAGAACGTGCTCATCGAAGCCGCGTGGTTCGACCCGGCGACGGTGCGCGCGATGGCGAAGCGCCACGGCATGCACACCGACGCCTCGCATCGCTTCGAGCGCGGCGCCGACTTCGGCGCAACTTCCTTGGCGGCCGCGCGCGTCGCGCAACTCATCATGGAAGGCTCGGGGGGCGCGCTCGAGGGCGGCGAGATCGACGCGGTCGGGCGGCAGGTGAAGCGGCCCACACTGAAGCTGCGTCCGGCGGAAGTGAAGCGCCACCTCGGGCAGGAGATCGCGCCCGCTCGCATCACCGGCATCCTGAAGCGGCTCGGCTTCCGCGTCACCGGCAAAGGTCCCTGGAGCGTGCAGGTCCCCACCTGGCGGCTCGACGTCGAGCGCGAGATCGACCTGATCGAAGAGCTCGCGCGCATTTACGGCTACAACAATTTCCCCAACACGCTGCCCGGCTTCTCCGGCTCGGTGGTCGAGCTGCCGGCGGCGGAAAAAGAAGAGAAGACGCGGCGCGCGCTGCTGGCGCTCGGCTACCACGAGGCCATCTCGTACTCGTTCATCTCGCACGCCGACGCGAAGGCGTTCTCCGGCGCGCAGGCTATCGAGCTGGCGAACCCGCTGAACGAAGAGCTCTCCGTCATGCGGACCTCGCTCGTCCCCGGCATGCTCGACATGCTCGCGCACAACCTGAACCGCGACGTGAAAGACGTCCGCCTGTTCGAGGCCGGCCACATCTTCGAGCAGGCCGGCGCCGGCGTGCACGAGTCCCCCGCCCTCGCGCTGGGCGCCACCGGCACCGCCGCTCCCGGCTCGGTGCACGACACGCCGCGGCCCTACACGTTCTTCGACCTCAAGGGCGACCTCGAGACGCTGCTCGAAAGCTTCGAGCACAAGACGCTCTACTTCGACGCGCTGGTCTCCGACTACTACCATCCGGGCCGCGCCGCGCGCGCCGTGATGGACGGCGAGACGGTCGCGCGCTTCGGCCAGCTCGAGCCTGCGGTCGCCGCCCGGCGCAAGCTGAAGCAGGAGGTCTACGTCGCCGAGGTCTTCCTCGATCGCCTCTACAAGCGCGCGCTGCGCGAGCCGCGCTACCAGCCGCTCTCGAAGTTCCCGGCGGTCGAGCGCGACTTCTCGCTCCTCATGCCCGACGAGGTCACCTTCGACCGCATCCGGCAGGCGGTCGAGGCGCTGGGCATCGCCGAGCTGCGCGGCTTCGCGCCGGCCGAGATCTTCCGCGGCGGCAACGTCGGCGCCGGCAGCTACTCCCTGCTGCTGCGCGCAACCTTCCAGGCCGCGGACCGCACGCTGCGCGACGACGAGGTCGCCGGCTGGTCGCAGCAGCTCGTCCGCGCGCTCCAATCCCTCGGCGCTTCCCTCCGCTCCTAAGACCCAAGAACAACAGGAGGACGCAGAGGACGGGGAGGACAGATATTTCTTTCTTTCAACGCGGGCTGTCCGGTGTCAGTGAAGTTCGTCCTTCAGGAAACAAGGAAAAGACCTCGGCGTACCCTGCGTCCTCCTGTTTTCATTTGGTGTTCGGGACTACAATCCGCCGGATAGTCGCGAGGACATCATGGCCGTATCGCGTCGCTCTTTCCTTCGCACCGGCGGCATCGGACTTGCCGCCGCCACGCTTCCGCTTCCCGCCCTTGCACAAAAGTGTGGCGAGCCGCCGCGCGCTCCGCGGCCCGGGGGCCCGATCCTCCTGAACGGCAACGAGAACCCCTACGGGCCGCTGCCCAGCGTGAAGGCCGTGATGGCAGGGACGCTGGAGACCGCGAATCGCTATCCCGACTTCCGTTACGAAGAGCTGATCGGCGCGATCGCGAAACTGCACAAGGTGAAGCCGGCGCAGGTGCACGTGGGCTGCGGCTCGACCGAGATCCTGAAGATGGCGGCCGACGAGTTCGCCGCCGCGCCCGCGCGCCTGGTGGTGGCCGAGCCGACGTTCGAGGCCATCGTGCACTACGCCGAGGCGGAGAAGGCGAACATCGTGCGCGTCCCGCTGCGCCCCGATCACTCGCACGACTTGATGGGCATGTTGAAGGCGATGGGCGCCGGCCCGGGCCTGTTCTACATCTGCAACCCGAACAATCCGACCGCGTCGCTCACCGCGCGCGCCGAACTCGACGACTTCCTGAAGCGCGTCCCTCCGAACACCTACGTCCTGATGGACGAGGCGTATCACCACTTCGCGGTGGGCGCACCGGGATACACGTCGTACCTCGACCCGTGGGTCGCGGACGACCGCGTGATCGTCGCGCGCACGTTCTCGAAGGTCTATGGGATGGCGGGGCTGCGGCTGGGGTATGCCGTCAGCGGCGAAGAGACGCTCAAGCGCCTGAACACCGAAGAACTGTACGACAACGTGAACTGCGTGGCGGCGCGCTGCGGCACGCTCGCGCTCGGCGCGACTGCGGAGATGCAGGCGGCGGTCGAGCGCAACGCCCGCGACCGCGCCGCGTTCCTGGCGGAGTGCCAGCGGCGCCGCATCCAGGCCATCCCCACCTACGCGAACTTCGCGATGATCTACTGCGGCAGCGTGGCGCGCGAGGTGCGCGCCTCGATGCACGCGCAGGGCATCCGCATCGGGCGGCCGTTCCCGCCGATGTTGAAGTGGTGCCGCATCTCCTTCGGCACGCCGGAGGAGATGGCGCAGTTCTGGATGACGTGGGACGGGCTGAAGGACTGCCTGGGCGAGATCCGCGAGACGTAGCGCGCGGCGTTGTGCAAAAGTTTCTTGACCGCCTGCGTTATACTGCGCTCGCGCCACCGCAAAAAGAGGAGAACGCACCGCATGACCGTGAAGGCCCAGCGCGAGCTCGACGCCGAATTCACCGCCGACGATTTCCAGGCACTGGAGCAGAAAGTCTTCCAGACGGTGGAGATGCTGAAGGCGGCGCGCGCCGCGCAGCAGGCCGCCGAGCGCGACGCCCGCCGCCTGCGCGAGCAGTTCGGCCAGCGCGACGACGAGTTCGAGTCCATGCGCGCCGAGCTCATCGCCCTGCGCAAGGACCGCGAGGAAGTCCGCGGCCGCGTCGAGAAGCTCCTCCGGCAGATCGACCAGCTCACCGCCGAGTAAACAGCCTTTACCGGCTAACTTCGGGTTTCTTCCGGTTTTTGCCCGCTAACCTCCGAACCCCGCCCGCAAGTTTTCCTTTGCTTAATTGCACTTCCGGTACATAATCGGCTCAGGCGAACCCGCGACACATACAAACAACACGATGCCGACTCCAACCCAGGAGAGAGCGGTGACGACGAAGCCGAACGGAAACGGGAACGGCAATAGCGTCCGCGTCGAGATCTTCGATCAAGCCTACAACCTCCGTGGTACCGACCCGGAATACATCTTCAAGCTGGCGGAGTACGTCGACATGAAGATGCGTTCGGTGGCCGAGCAGACCTCGACCATCGACTCGGTGCGGCTGGCCGTGCTCGCCGCGCTGAACATCGCCGACGAGTACCAGATCCTGAAGAAGAAGTACGAGGCCATCGCCGGGGATTACAACGCGCGCGCCCACCAGCTGCACGACATGCTGAACGAGGCGCTCGAGGAATCGCGGCGCGCCGTGAGCTAGGAGCGCCGGCGTCTCGCCGGCAGGGGCGGCGGCGTCCCGCCGCCGCGGTCATTTCCTGTAGACGCTGTACGGGCTCTCGCCGATGGTCCGGTGAGCGTCGAGCCACGCCGCGGCGCCGGCGGCGTCCTTCACTTCCCCGCGCACGATGGCCAGCACCAGTTCGCGCGTCAGCACGGTGTTGAACGCTGGCTCGTAGCTCCGCGCGCCCCCGCCCGGCAGCTTCACCAGGAACGGCACGCGGTGGTCGATGGGCCCGAGCGCGCGCCGGTCGTCTTCCGCCCAGCCGAAGTGCGTGCTCCAGAAGTCGGACCGCCACCAGTGGTCCGCCGAGACCACGACCACGCTGTTCTGCCACACGCCGGCTTTTTCCATCGCGGCGCGTATCTCGCCCAGCGCGCGGTCCGTGAGCGCGAGGTTGTCGAGGTAGCCGCGCTCTTCGGAGGTCGAGAACTGCCCGGTCCGGCGGTCGTAGATGCCGTGCGGATGCGGCACGCCGAGATGCAGGATGACCATACCCATCTGCGGGTCGGCGGCGTGGGCGACCGCGCGCGGCTCGAGCTCGCGGTAATCCTGCAGCTCCTCCGCGCGCTCGCGCTCGCCCGCGCTCACGAATCCCGGGATGTGCCGCAGCTCCCACGTCACGGTCGGGATGTCGAGCAGCTCGTCGAGCATGCTGACCGCGATGCCGGAATCGCGCCGCACCTCGCCCAGCAGCAGCCCGCCGTCCTCCCAGTCGCAGCGCGCGAGCTTTTCGGCGATGCCTGCGATGCGGCAGTACGGATGCCACCACGCGGTCAGCGCCACGTTCATGCCGAGGCCGTGCGCGTCGGCGAAGATGCCGGGCTCGCGGCTCCAGCGCCGCGGCGTCTGGTCCTCGCCGAAGTAGAGCACCAGGTCGTCAGAGCCGAGCGGCGTGGCTCTCGACACGAGCTTGCCGGTGAACAGCGCGGGGAGCGATAGCTCGGTCGCGCGCGCCGGCGGGTAGGCGTTCGTCGCGAAGAGCGATTCCGCGCGCAGCCGGTCGAACTCCGGCATCTGCACCGAGGGATCGCGCGCCAGGAACGCCTGCTTCATGTCGAGCTCGTCGAAGACGATCCACACCACGCGCGGCCCCGCGTAGCCGGGCCGCATCGCCGCCGGCGGCAGGTCGCGAAAGTTCAGCTTCGCGTTGACCTGGTAGAGCAGCCACGCGCCCTGCGCGAAGGTGACGAGCACGAAGGGGCTCCCGATCAGCAGCAGCACGGCCGCGGCGTGCGCGATGCGGTCGCGCCAGCGCGCGAACACAGCGAGCGCGATCGCCGTCACCAGCGCGAACAGCAGGATGCCGGCCGCAAAGCCGAACTTCTGGTGATAGAAGACCGCCTGCTTGTTCCACTGCGCGGTGAGCAGAAAGATGACGAAGAACGCCCAGCGGACCGCGGCGCGCGCCAACCTGCTGCCGCTGCGCTCCGCCAGTTCCACCACGGTCCAGAAGACGAACGCGAGCAGCGCCACGTCGAGCATCAGGCCGAACATCAGCCCGTTCGGCGGCTGCTTCGAGTAGTACGCCAGCTTGCCGTTGAGCAGCTCCTTCCACAGGCGAAGGAACATGACGTTCGCGAGCGAGAGCGCGACCAGGAAACGCTTCCCTGCCGTCATCGCGCCCATCAGGCGGCCTTCTTGCGCAGCAGATAGAGCGTGCGCGTGCCCTGCTCGAGCTTCCGGACAATGGCGAATCTCCGCTGCGCGGCGGCTTCGAACGCGGCGGGCGTGAGCTCGCGGTGCAGGGCGTCGCGTCCGCGCGTCAGGCGCTTGAACATCGCGTCGGCGGGGTCGACGTATTCGACGACGGCGGCGTCGCGCGTGAGCTCGGCGGCGAGCGCGAGCACGTCGTCAAGCGGAATGCGCTCGCTCACCAGCATGTGGTGGATGAGCGCGAGCAGCAGCACCAGGTCGAAGCGGCCGCGCGCGCGCTCCAGCCACGCCGGGCACTCGCGGTTGCGCCATCCGGTCGCCGGCGACGGCCGCGTCAGGTCCACTACCAGCGGCAGAACATCCGCCTGGCGCGATCGCGCCTCGCGGAACACGCGGTCGACGACCTCGGGATCGTAATCGAGCGCGACCACGCTCGTGCCCGCGCGCTCCGCCGCCAGGAGACTGAAGAACCCGGTGTTACAGCCGGCGTCGAGCACGCTCTTCGGGGCGACCTCGGCCAGCGCCGCGCGCACGAACTGCTCCTTGCCGGCGAACTGCTGCTCCGAGTAGCTGTGCGTCTTCATGTAGTCGGACCAGGTGGACTTGTCGGCGGCGGGCGCGAGCGCGTCGAGCTTGCCGCGCAGCCCGCGCAACTGCGCGCCCAGGACGTAGCGCGCCTGCTCGGGATCGTTCAGCAGCTTGGGCTGGTAGATGGTCTGGTCATCGGCGGAGTGCTTCGCGCCGAGGCGCGTCGGCATGGTGACGAGGCCGAGCAGCGGCGGCAGCCAGCGCTCGACCGGCCCGGTCATGCGGTACAGGTCCTCGGGCTCCAGCCCGTCGCGATGGGCGAGGAAGACGTCGCGCAGCGGGAGCTTGAACTTCTTCCACGCCAGCAGCGGCAGCAGGAAGGTGCGGACGAACTGCGCATACGGCAGCCAGGTGGCGTCACGTGGCTCGCGGCGCTCCACCGAGAGCACGTCGACGAAGACCGGCTGCGAGCCGCGGAACAGCACGTTGTACGGCGTGGCGTCCTTCAGCCCCAGGCCGGCGCCGGGCAGCGCGGCAGCCAGTTCCAGCGTCAACACGCCGGCGGCGTGCAACATCGCCGGCGACCACTCGTAAGCGTACGCCGGGAACGCGATGCGCTCGTGCTCCACCACGCGCGCCGCGCCGGCGAACAGCGGCTGCAACTCCGCGGGCGCGTCGGTCACCGTCGTGGTCCGCACCAGCCGGCCATCGCTCAGCAGCTTCTGCGCGAGCGGCGACGCGAGGAACGCGTCCAGGTCGGCAAGCGCCTCTGCGCGCACGCCGCGCAGCACCCGGTCGCCCAGCAACACCACGCGGCCGGCGGGATCGCGGAACGAGGCAGCTTCGGCGGCGCGCAGGTCGCTCATCGCGCGCGCACTACTCCGGCTTGTCGTCGGTGGATTTTGCTCCGAACAGCTTGAAGAAGAACTTGCGGAAGTAGAAGGACGCGCCCAGGAAGGCGGCCACCAGGCCCTGCCAGATCAGCATGCCCGACCCGGGGTCGGTGTAGGCGTGCGCCGGCCGCTCGCTCGCCACCACGAAAAGCAGCACGGCTGCGATCGCCGCCAGGTATGACTTTCTCGGCAAAACAGGATTCTCCCAGGGGACTGCCTAGATTTTATCAGCGCGTGCGCGCCGTAGCACTTGCGATGCCAACTTTTTGGCCCGGCTCCCTTGTCAGCGACCGCGCTTTTCTCTACTCTGCGAATGAGAGCCGGCCTGCAAAGTTTGTGCAGGTGTAACCGCTTTTTTGAACCAACATTCAAACAATAGGGAGCTCGGCTCGCCGGTCCGGTGTGCGATGCTCCGCCATGCGGAGATGCCTAAAGGGCCGCGGAGGGTTCCCACCGTCGCTTGCGACGGTTCAAAAAACGGCCACCTCACGGCCCCGCGGGTCGGTCTTTCATTTGTGATTTGGTAATTTGTAACTGGTAATTGCGTCAGGATCGTCGGGCCGCGGCTCTCCATTACCGATTACAAATTACCGATTACAGATCCTCCTTGTTTCCCCGCCTCTTCCATCTCGGTGACTTCTCGCTGCCCACCTACGGCGTGCTCTCGGCCGTCGGGCTGCTGCTCGGCCTGGTGATCTGCGTGCGCCTCGCCAAGCGCGCGGGCATCGACGGCGACCGCGCCTGGGACCTCGGCATCTGGGCGATCATCAGCGCCATCGTGGGCGCCAAGCTCATGTTGTTCGTCACCGATTGGGGACCCCACGCCGAGCTGGTGCGGCTGGCGTTCGCGCGCGAGACGCTGCCCGCGCTCCTGCACTGGGACCTGGCGAACCGGCACGCGGCGGCGCTGTTCGTGCTCATCCAGGCAGGCGGCGTGTGGTACGGCGGCCTGCTGTTCGGCTCGCTCATCGCGTGGCTCTACATGCGGCGCCACCACATGCCCGCGCTCAAGACCTTCGACGCTTACACGCCCGGCATCGCCTTCGGGCACATCCTCGGGCGCATCGGATGCTTCGCCGCCGGATGCTGCTACGGCCGCCCGACCGACAAGCCCTGGGGCGTCACCTTCACCGACCCGCTCGCCTACCAGAACTCGGGCACGCCGCTCGGCATCCCGCTCCATCCGACACAGCTCTATGAGGCCGCCACGAACACGGTGATCTTCCTCGCGGTGCTCTGGCTCTTCCGCCACAAGCGGTTCGACGGCCAGGTGCTGGGCGCCTACTTCTTCCTCTACGGCGTGGCACGCTACTTCCTCGAATTCTTCCGCGACGACCCCGAGCGCGGCCTGGTCTTCGGCGGCGCCATGACGGTGACGCAGTTGGTCGCGCTCTGCCTGGTCGCCGCCGGCGGCGCGCTCTGGCTGCGCCGGCCCGCGCCACGCAGCGCTCCTGCCGTCGCCTAGTACTTCTTCGCGGACTCGGTCCGCCTCTGCGTTCTCTGCGTTTCAAGCTTTTTGCCCGCGGCTGCTATTCTGCGCACCGTGAGCCAGACGTTCCACGTCTCGCCTGCCGTTGCCGGTCTTCGCCTCGACCGCTTCCTCGTCGAGCAGCTGCCGGACGTGAGCCGCGCGCGCGTGCAGGAGCTGATCGCACAGGGCGCGGTCGCGGTCGACGGCAAGCCCGCGAAGCCTAGCCTGAAGCTGCGTGGCGGCCAGAGGGTCGACGTCGCCGCGGCCGCCGGGCGCCCGCCCATCAAGGCGGTCGCCGAGGACATCCCGCTCGAAGTCGTTCACGAGGACAAGCAGCTCGCCGTCATCGACAAGCCCGCGGGGATGATGGTGCACGCGGGCGCCGCCAAAGCCGATGATCCCCGCAACCGCGGCACGCTGGTCAACGCGCTGCTCCACCGCTTCGGGAAGCTCTCCTCCGGCGGCCATGCGCTGCGCCCGGGCATCGTCCACCGCCTCGACAAGGAGACCAGTGGGCTGCTGGTGGTCGCCAAGGACGACGTCACGCACCGCAAGCTGCAGGAGCAGTTTGCCGGCCGCAACGTCAGCAAGAAATATGTCGCGCTGGTGCACGGCTGGCCGAAGCAGGACTCCGGCGCCATCGACCTGCCCATCGCGCGCGACCCCAAGCGCCGCACGCGCATGACCACGAGGGCGCGGAGCGGGCGCGCGGCGCTCTCGCACTACCGCGTGCTGCGGCGCGTCAGCTCGAAGTTCGGCAAGTTCGCCCTGGTCGAGGTGCGCATCGCCACCGGCCGCACCCACCAGATCCGCGTGCACCTGGCCGCGCTCGGGCATCCGGTGGCCGGCGATACGCTCTACGGCGCGCCCGCCGAGCTCAAGAGCGGCAAGGGCAAGCTCGTCCTCGGACGTAACTTCTTACACGCCGCGGAACTCGGATTTACGCACCCCACCACCGGCAAGACCATGCGCTTTCGTGCCTCGCTTCCGCCGGCACTGCGTGATTTCATGAACAAACTCGGCGAAACAGAGCTGCCGGATGGCATCTAATCTGCTAGCCACTCAGACTATAATGAAGTTTCCGATGCGTATCTTTCTGTGTGTCCTCGTTCTGGCCGGGCTGGCGTGCGCCCAGGAGTTGCCGGCAGCGCCCTCGGCTGCCAGGAGCGGCGCCCAGCAGCCCGCCGCGCCCGCTGCTACGACGCCGGCTGACGCGACGCCCGCGCCTGCCCCCGCGCCCGAGCCGCCCAAACCGGCTCCTGCCGCGGCCGCTGCCACTGCGCCCGCCAACGACGAAGAGATCGCCGACCCCGGCACGGTCATCGTCAAGCGCGTCAATGAGGTCAACGTCATCTTCACCGTCACCGACAAGGGCGGCCGCTTCGTGAAGGGCCTGAAGCAGGCCGACTTCACCGTGCTCGACGACAAGAAGCCGCCCCAGTCCCTGGTCGCCTTCCGCAGCGAGACCAACCTGCCCATCCGCGCCGCCCTGCTCATCGACTCCTCCAACTCCATCCGCGACCGCTTCAACTTCGAGCTCGAAGCTTCCGCCGAGTTCCTGAGCCAGACCATCCGCCCCAAGGTGGACAAGGCCATCGTCTACGGTTTCGACTCCACTCCCGACCCGGTGGTGGAGAACTTCACCGACTCGACCGAGCAGATGGTCAGCGGCCTGCGCCGGCTGCGCCCGGGCGGCGGCACCGCGGTCTGGGACATCGTCTACCGCATCAGCCGCGACAAGCTCGGCAAGCTCGATGAGCCCTTCGCCGTCCGCCGCGTGATGGTCCTCATCTCCGACGGCGACGACAACCAGAGCCGCGTCAGCTTCCAGGAGGCGATGGACATGGCGCAGCGCGCCGAGGTCATCGTCTACGCCATCAGCACCAACATCTCGGGCGTGGTCTCGCGCGGCGACAAGCGCCTGGAAGAGCTCGCCGAGGCCACCGGCGGCCGCGTCTTCTATCCCATGAACCTCGACGACATCGCCGAGAAGTTCGTGAAGATCCAGGAAGAGCTGCGCAGCCAGTACGCCGTGGCCTACAAGCCCACCGACTTCGTCGCCGACGGCCGCTACCGCTCCATCGACATCCTGGCTTCCAACAAGAAGTTCAAGGTGCGCGCCCGCAAGGGCTATTACGCGCCGAAGCAGTAAGAGCGATTAGCGATTAGCAATCAAAAGAGCCCGCGCGAGCGGGCTCTTTTGCGTGAGGTGGTTTCACTGATCGCTGATCGCTAACGCTACTCCGCGTTCGCGTAGTACCCCTTGCGCGCCTGCACCTTGTAGTCCTGTTTGCTCTTGATCTCGACGCGCCGGAAGGTGCCGTCGCGCTTGTTGTTGGTCGGCGTGTAGCCGATGGAGTACTGGCTGCGCAGCTCGAGCGCGATCTGGTCGAAGGCGGCTTTGAGCTTCTCGAACTTGTCGCCCACGCGGATGACGCGCCCGCCGGTCTGCTCGGCGAGCTGCTTCATGGCGCCTTCGCCGTCGCCGAACTGCGCGAACTCGCGATCCTGGATAAGCAGGACGTAGCAGATGGTATCGGCGCGCTGCGCGGACTCGACGGCGAGCTTGAGCGTGGTCTGGCTGCCCTGGTCCACGCCGTCGGTGAGGATGATCATCGCCTTGCGGCCGACCTCGCGCCCCAGCTTCTCGTCGGCGCCGAGCCAGATGGCGTCGTACAGCAGCGTGCCGCGCGGCGGACGCGTGGTCGGGAGCGGGCCGCCGCCCAGCCCCGGTGGCGCGCCGTACATCCCGCCGCCCGTGTTGATGCGCGCCCGATACAGTCCATCGCGCAGCTCGCGCCGCGAGCTGGTGAAATCCTGCAGCAGGTCCACGTTCACGTCGAAGCTGATCACGAACGCCATGTCCTTGGGACCGAGCACGTCGGAGAGGAAACGGCTCCCTACCTCCTTCTCCATCTCGATCACGCGCTGCATGCTGCCGGAGGAGTCGATCAGCAGCCCCAGCGTCAGCGGCTGGTTGCTCTCGGAGGAGAAGTACTTGATGGTCTGCTTCTTCTCGTCCTCGTAGAGCTCGAAGTCGCCGGGCTTGAGGTCGGGGATCAGCCCGCCGCGCTTGTCCTTCACGTTGAAGAACACGTTGACGACGTCCACCGACACCTTGAAGTTGAAGTCGTCGTCGTTGCGCCGGTCCGGCGGCTCCTGCTGCGGCGCCGGCTCGGTGTTGGTCACCGCCGGAGCCTGGGCGAGCCCCGGCGCGCAGAAAAGAAGGAGCGCGAACGCGAAGCTCGCGCATCGAATCAAGAGACGCGGGAATGCTGGGGCTGGCACTTTTGTTATCGCCTGTTCTTTATTGTATTTTAGATGCAGCTACTCAGCCGAACGGCACAAGCCAAAGCTGCGGAAAAAGGACTCATGAGACGCTGGATGAAGGGGTACGCCGTGGTCGCGCTGCTCGTGGCACTGGCCTGGATGGCCTTCGCCCAGACTGACCCGCAGCAGACCATCCCGGACGCTCCCTCGGCCACCAAGCCGCAGGCTAATCCCTTCCCCGCCGATGCGCCCAAGGCGCCCGCGAACTCGCGCGAGTCGCGCTCCACCCCGACCAAGCCCAACGAGCCGCCGGTGAACACGCCGGCGCCCGACGCAACCCAGGACGTCCCGGGCGCCGGCGAGGTCGGTGGCCGCGAGCAGATGTACACCCTGAGCGTCACGACCAACCAGGTGTTCGTGCCGGTGACGGTGCGCGACTCCGACGGCCGCCGCGTCGAGGGCCTGACCGTCCGCGACTTCTCCGTCTATGAGGACGGCATCCGCCAACCCATCAACTTCTTCACCAGCGACCCCTTCCCGCTTTCGGTGGCGGTGCTGGTCGACATCGGCATGCCCGACGTCGAGATGCGCAAAGTCAACGAGACCCTGCCGAACATCGTGAGCGCGTTCAGCCAGTACGACGAAGTGTCGATGTACACCTACGGCAACTCGGTCTCGCGCGTCATCGACTTCTCTGCGGTCAACGAGAAGCTGAGTGCGGGCATCAAGCGGGCGCGCAAGCCGGGGCGTTCCGGCGGCGGCGTCGCCATGGCCGGCGGCCCAATGAGCGCCGGGCCCTCCGTCAACGGCCATCCCATCGACCCGAATACGCCGGTGATGAACACGCCGCGCATGGAGTCGCGCGTGTTGAACGACGCCATCCTGCTGGCCGGCCAGGACCTCTCGCGCCGCCCGCGCGACCGCCGCAAGATCATCTTCGTCATCTCCGACGGCCGCGAGCAAGGCAGCCGCGCCCGCTACGACGACGTCCGCAAGGTGCTGCTCTCCAACGACGTCACCGTCTACGCCATCAACGTGGGCGACTCCGCCCTGCCCGGCTACGACACCCTCAGCCGCGTCCACATCCCTTACTCCAGCTACCAGAACCTGCTGCCGCGCTACGTCCGCGATACCGGCGGCCAGATCTACCAGGAGTTCGGCCGCGAAGCCATCGAGAACGCCTACTCCGGCGTCACCGAGGTCGCCCGCAACCAGTACACCCTGGGTTACAAGACCAAGAATGCCGTGGCCGGCAACTACCGCTCCATCGAGGTCCGCGTCCACCGCGGCGGCTTGCGCATCTCGGCCCGCGACGGCTACTATCCGCTGCCGCCCCCTCGTCCCCAGGCCCAGTAGCGAACCGGGCTCCCGGCAGCACCAAAGTCACCTGCAACCCGTTTCGGCCGTGTGATATAACCGAACGTGCATTTCACGTAGTCGATCTGCACTGTATCCCCCTTCGCCCGCGCGGCCCACCCCCGAGCCCCTCGGAGCGATGACAGAGGCAAGGCTTGAGCTTCATCAATTTCGCGGCCCGCGAGATCAACTGCAAGATCGTCTATTACGGCGCCGGTCTCGGCGGCAAGACGACCAATCTGCAGGTGGTCTTCGACAAGACCGGTGACAAGCAGAAGGGCAAGATGATCTCGCTTGCCACCGAGACGGACCGCACCCTCTTCTTCGACTTCCTGCCGCTCGACCTGGGGACGGTCCGCGGCTTCAAGACCCGCTTCCACCTCTACACCGTGCCCGGACAGGTCTTCTACGACGCCAGCCGCAAGCTCATCCTGCGCGGCGTCGACGGTGTGGTCTTCGTCGCCGACTCGCAGGAAGAGCGCATGGACGCCAACATCGAAGCGCTCGAGAACCTGCACGAGAACCTGAAGGAACACGGCTACGACTTCGCCAAGATCCCCTACGTCCTCCAGCTCAACAAGCGCGACCTGCCCAACGTCCTGCCCGTCGAGAAGCTCAAGCAGGAGCTGGTGAAGAAGGGTGAGCCGGTGTTCGAGGCCGTCGCCTACCAGGGCACCGGCGTCTTCGAGACGCTCAAGGAAGTCGCCCGCCAGGTCCTGGTCGAGCTCAAGAAGGGCTAACCACCAGACAAAAACCACCGAGAACACGAAGGACGCAGAGGTGTCTTTTGCTTCATTCCCTCTGCGTCCTTTTGCGTCCTCTGTGGTGTTGGCTTCTTACTGCCCCATCGGGGTGTCGGCGCTGCCGCCGTAGATGTCCGGCACCTTCCCGCCGCAAGGGCGCAGGTACGCCGCCAGTTGCCCGCGGTGATGGATGCTGTGGTTGTTCATGAACAGGATGTAGGCGTACGCCGGGAAGTTCATGCCGAAGAACTCGCGGCTCTCGGCGATCTTCTCCGGGCTGAGCGCGCGGACTTTCGTGAGCGCCGCCTTCATCTTGCCTTCGTACCACTTCGCCATCTCGGCGGTGGTCTTGGGGCGTTCCTTCTCGAAGCGCGGGTCGGGGAAGGCGAACTTCCCTTCCGCGATCTGCTCCAGGAAGATCACGTCCTCGCTGGCGATGTGCCAGGCGAGGTCGCCGGCGCAGCGCGATTTCGCGTCCGGCTTCCAATCCGCTTTTTCGTCGGGCACGGCGCGGATCACGTTGGCGGTCTTCGGGATCTCGGACTCGATGGCCTGCAGCAGGAATTCGCGCACTCCCGCGGCAAACTCGGTTTTGGCTTCGGCTGGTGCGGTGGTAGGCATGGGAACTCTCCTTATGATTCCAGTGTGGTGGGCGCCGGCGACCCCGGCGTCGGGGTTCAGATGCGGTAGCTCAAGGAACGACGCAACATTTTGCAGCGATTGGCAGCGCTTTGTCATCCGCGGAAGAAGCCCGCAATGAAAAAGGCTGCCTTTCGGCAGCCTTTCCATCAAATCAGCGATCGCTAGACGCCGACCGGCTGCTTGTTCTCGACCGGCACGGGCGTGAGCCAGTGATGGCGGTCCGCCACCTTGCCGTGCACGATGCCGAAGAACTCCTTCTGCAGCGCCTTGGTGATCGGACCGGGGCGGCCGTCGGCGACGGTGATCTTGTCGACCGACCGGATGGGCGTGATCTCCGCCGCGGTACCGGTGAAGAACACTTCGTCGGCCACGTACAGCATCTCGCGCGGGATCATCTGCTCGGCGATCGGGATCTTCATCTCCGCCGCCAGGTGCAGCACCGAGTCACGCGTGATGCCCGGCAGCACCGAGTTCCCCAGCGGCGGCGTCACCAGCTTGCCGTGCCGCACGATGAACAGGTTCTCGCCCGAGCCTTCGCTCACGTAGCCGTTCACGTCGAGCGCGATGCCCTCCACGTATCCGTTGAGGATGGCTTCCATCTTGATGAGCTGCGAGTTCATGTAGTTCGCGCCCGACTTCGACATCGCCGGCATGGTGTTCGGCGCCAGCCGCGCCCACGACGACACGCACACGTCCACGCCTTCCTCGGCGCCGCCGTGCCCGGCCGCTGCTGCCAGGTACTTGCCCCACTCGTAGTTCGCGATGTAGACCTCGGTCGGCGAATTGAACGGGTTCACGCCCACTTCGCCGTAGCCCCGCAGGATGATGGGCCGGATGTAGCACGGCCAGGTCTTGTTGGCTTTCACCAGTTCGACCATGCCCTCGACCAGCTCGTCCTCGGTGAACGGGCAGTCGATGCGGTAGATCTTCGCCGACATCACCAGGCGCCGCGCATGCTCGCGCGCCCGGAAGATCGCCGGACCGTTGGGCTGCTGGTAGCACCGCACGCCCTCGAATACGCTCGAGCCGTAGTTCACTACGTGCGACATCACGTGGATGGTCGCCTCTTCCCACTTGATCAGCTTCCCGTTGTGCCAGATCTTCTCGGTCTTCTTAATGGCCATTCCGGCGCTCCTTGATGCGCACTCCAGTATTTTGGCGAAAGCTGGGAAGATCGCTACCCGACATTATAACCGTAGGCTCTCGCAGCCCAATCCAGAGTTTTTGATGAAAGACAGCCCGGCGAGGACTCGCTATTGCAGGCCGGCCGCGGTCGTCGCCGCGCGCTTCTCGCCCTGGAAGAACTTCTCCGGCGCCTGCCGCATCGTTCCCATCGCCGTGAACGGCTTGGAGTAGTCATTGCGCGCATTCCAGAACAGGAAGCCGATCCCGCCCTGCTTCTTCGCGGTCGCCACCTGCGTCTCGATGTACGCCGGCGAATACGTCCTGGTCCGCCACCCGAACGCCTGCAGCCACGGCCGCAGCACCACGCCCGACTCCGCGGTGACCTTGCGGAAGCGCGCCATCGACTCCCCGATGAAGTGCTCGGGCGCGTCGCCCGGCAGCGCGTACCCGTCCATCCCGAAGAAGTGCGACGGGTAGATCATGGGCGAGAGCACGTCGCAATGCTCCGCCAGTCGCGCGATGTCCTGCCCGACGTGCGCCAGGTCGATGGGCCGCTGCCACGCCACCACCCCGAAGACGTCGAGTGAGAACAGCACGCCCCGCGGGCGCAGCTCGCGCTGCGAGCGTGCCACGAAATCGGTGATGACGTCGGCTCGCGTCCGCTTCTCCGCTTCCTGGTATGCGAACTTCGCGTCCGCCTGGTCGCCTTCCGCCGGGAACCGCACGTAGTCGTACTGGATCTCGTCCACGCCGCCGGCCGCGGCCGTCTGCGCCAGCGCGATGTTGTAGTCCTGCACTTCGTCGCGCGAGGGGTCGGTCCACACCAGCTTGCCGTTCTCGCGCCACGCGCCGCCGCCGCGCCGCGACTGCACCGCCAGCTCCGGATGCCGCCGCACCAGCAGCTCGTCGCGGAAGATGGCGATGCGCGCGATCACGTGCATTCCCTGGCGGTGCGCCCAGCGCACGAACTTCGGCAGGTTGCGGATCGGCCGGTTGCGCCCGCCCGCCGCCAGTGGATGCGCGAACGGGATATTGACCGAGCCGTCACTATCCTTCACGTCGAACACGATGGCGTTCCCGCCCACGTCGCGCCAGCGCTCGATGATCCGCATGCCCGTCTCCGAGCCCGCCATCGTCCCTGTCAGGTAGATGGCGCGCACCTCGAAGTCCTTCGCGCGCGCCACCGGCTTCTCGACGACCGGTTGCGGCTCGATGTCGGGGATCGCGACCTGCGTCCCGCCCTTCAGGAAGTCGCCGCGCAGTTGCGGGTTGGCGCGGCGGATCGCCGCTTCCAGTTCGCGCGTGGTCATGTACGGCGTCTCGGGCAGGTACATGCGCGCGATCGTCACCACCGCTTCCCCGGGCTTCGCGGTGTGGACCCGCGCGTTCGCCGGCGGCTCGGGTTCGGCGGTCGGCGCCGGAGGCTGGATCTTCGCGGGCGGGATGCGCGCCGGCGCCGGCGATCCGGCAACCGTGAACGCCACCGGCTCGATGCGGGTCGTCGCGCGCGCGCGCGTCGCCGGGTGCGCAGCGGTCGGACCGTTGCTCGATCGGGGCGCGAAGAATACCAGCAGCGCTACGGCGGCCGAGACGAGCACGAGCAAGGCAGGAAGGAACCCGCGGGGTCGAGACATGGTCCGCTTTCGTCCAGAGCAGGGGGAAGCTCGCGGCGATAGTAGCACGCCTCGGCAGCTGCTCTGGTTGACTGCTTAGACGCCCCGCCGATTACGGAAGATGCGCGCCGCATCGTCCTTCCGGCGCTGTGGAAATCCGCCGCCCCTGCCGTGGTGCAACTTTCAGCATCTAACCCATCCAGGTGGGGATGGCCCGATGGTTACTGATTCGCCAACAGCTGAAACTCTGGCGCGTGATTTGCAACTCGCTGAGTCTCTCCTCCATCTCACCAACGTCATACCTCCGCCGGCGCGCGGAGCGGGCCCGCGTACCGGAAAGGCCCAACTATGAGGACTGGTCTTAATACCGCACTCGATCCCACCAAGCGCAGCAGCGACGCGCAGGACTTCGACACATCTCTCCGCCGCAAGATCGTCGGGCAGGACGCCGCGATCGAAAAGGTCGCCGAGATCTACCAGATGTTCCTCGCGGGGCTGAATCCTCCGGGACGTCCCATCGGCAACCTGCTCTTCCTCGGACCGACCGGCTCGGGCAAGACCCGCGTGGTCGAAGCCATGGCCGAGACGCTGTTCGGCGACGCGCGCGCCTGCATCAAGATCGACTGCGCCGAGTTCCAGCACTCCCACGAGATCGCCAAGCTCATCGGCTCGCCCCCGGGTTACCTCGGCCACCGCGAGACGCACCCGCTGCTCACGCAGGAAGCGCTCAACCAGTGGCACACCGAGAAGCTCAAGCTCTCGCTCCTGCTGTTCGACGAGATCGAGAAGGCCTCCGACTCGCTCTGGCAGCTGCTGCTCGGCATCCTCGACAAGGCCACGCTCACCCTCGGCGACAACCGCCGCGTCGACCTGTCGCAGTGCATCATCATCATGACCTCCAACCTCGGCGCCGGCGAGATGAACGAACTCATCAACGGCATGATGGGCTTTGCGCAGCCGCAAGCGCACCTCGACAATCGCATCGACGAGAAGATCAACCGCACCGCCGTCGAAGCCGCTCGGCGCAAGTTCTCGCCCGAGTTCATGAACCGCATCGACAAGGTCGTGGTCTTCAAGATGCTCAAGCCCGAACACCTCGAGCAGATCCTCGAGATCGAGCTCGGCATGGTGCAGCAGCGCATCCTGCAGGCCACCGGCAACAACCAGTTCGTCTTCTCCTGCACGCCCAAGGTGAAGCGCTTCCTGCTCGAGGAAGGCACCGACCCGAAGTACGGCGCGCGCCACTTGAAGCGCTCCATCGAGAAGAACGTCGTCTTCCCGCTCGCCAACCTGGTCGCCACCGGGCAGGTCAAGCTGGGCGACTTCGTCCGCATCGACATGGACGCCAGCAACACACTGTGCTTCGTGAAGGAAGCCGAGGGCGCGCTGGTGCCGGTGCTGCTCGAGAAGTACGGCCAGGAAGCCGCCTCCGCCACCGCCGCGGCCAAGAGCGGCCGCACCACCACGCGCGAGCGCGGCGCCGGCTCCCTGCTCGACAAGTGACCTCGATCCTCCCCCCGCAAAGCGCCGGCCGCGGCCGGCGCTTTTGCTTCGCGACCCTCGCCGCTGCCACTAGACACGGGCCGCTTTCCCCGCATCTAACCTATCCAGACTCTCAGGATTTATGATGATTGCCCCTCAGGAGGCACTATGAGACTCCGCTCCCTGCCCGCGCGCCTGGTCGCGCTCACCCTGGCGCTGGCGCTGGTCGCTCCGCAGCTCGCCCTCGCTCGCTACCAGCCCACGACCGGCCGCAACGCCTTCACCGAAGAGCAGGAGATCGAGATCGGCAAGCAGGCCGCCGCCGAGGTCTACAAGAAGTATCCCGTGCTGCCCGACAGCGACCCGCTCACCCGCTACGTGCAGAGGCTCGGCAACCGCCTGGCCGCCAACGCCCCCGGCTACAAGTGGCCCTACAACTTCCACGTCGTGAACCAGAAGGAGATCAACGCCTTCGCCCTGCCGGGCGGCCCGATGTTCATCAACGTCGGCACCATCCAGGCGGCCGACAACGAAGCGCAGCTCGCCGGCGTGATGGCGCACGAGCTCGCGCACGTGGTGCAGCGCCACGCCACCCGCGCCTACACCAAGCAGCAGGTTCCCTCCGCGCTCGCGCAGATCGCCGGCGCCATCCTCGGTTCCCGGGGCGGCACGCTCGGCGGGCTCGGGCAGATCGCGCTCCAGGTCGGCGTCGGCTCCTACTTCATGAAGAACACCCGCGACGCCGAGCGCGAGGCGGACCTCGTCGGCACCGACGTCATGTACGACACCGGCTACGACCCGCACCAGATGGCCGTCTTCTTCCAGAAACTGGAAGCGCAGGGCGGCTCGCGCGGGCCGGAGTTCTTCAGCGACCACCCCAATCCCGGCAACCGCGCCGCCGCCGTCAGCGCCGAAGTGAATACGCTCCCCGCCAGGAGCTTCCAGCGGGACTCCGCCGACTTCACCAATGCCAAGCGCGCGGCTGCGGGATTGAAGCCGCTGACCGCGCAGCAGATCGCCGAGCAGCAGAAGAAAGGCGGCTTCTCCAACGGCCAGGCCGCTTCCGGCGGCGCCACCGCCGGCGGGACTTCTCCCGCGACCATGGGCCCGCTCGCCCGTGGCGACGTCATGCCGAGCGGCAGCTTCCGGCAGTTCCAGCACTCCGCCTTCACCATCAAGTATCCGGACAACTGGCAGATCACCGGCAACAACAGCTCGCAGGAGGTCACCTTCGCGCCGCGCGGCGGCGCCTCCGATAACAGCACCGCCTACGGCGTCCTGGTCGGCGGACAGCAGGTGCGGAACGCCCGCTCCCTCGACGACGCCACCGCCCAGCTCATCCAGGATTGGAGGCAGGGGAACCCCGACCTGCGCACCGCCGGCTCGCCCGAAGACATCCGCGTCAACGGCGTCTCGGCGAAGTCGGTCGACCTGCTGAACACCTCGCCCATCAAGGACTCGAGCGGCCGCACCGTGCGCGAGCGCGATTGGCTGGTCACGCTGCCCTACGGCCAGCAGGGCATCCTGTACGTCGTGTTCATCGCGCCCGAGACCGACTTCGACGCGCTCCGCACCAGCGCCTTCGAGCCCATGCTGCGCTCGCTCCACATCCAGCAGCCGCAATGAGTTGTTAGCTGCGAGTTGCTAGTTGCGAGTCGCGGGGGCTCCCTGGCGACTAGCGACTGGCAGCTCGCGGCCACTAACAACCTGCAACGAACAACGAACGACTAGCTCCTCGCGCGCATCTATCTCTCCATGCACGCCCGTCGCACCATCGCCCTTTTCCTCGCCCTCGTCCTGACCGGATGCGCAGCGCGCCAGACTGGCCCGCTCCAGCCCGGCCCCGACGCCTTCCCCCAGCCCGGCGGCTTCAACGCCTTCTCCGTCGACCAGGAGGTCGAGATCGGCAAGCAGGCGGCCGCCGAAGCCGAGCGCCAGCTCCCCATGGTCGCGCCGCGCGACCCGCTCTCCGACTACGTCAGCACGCTCGGCCACAAGCTGGCCGCCCAGCTGCCGGACAAGCGCTACGTCTACAGCTTCAAGGTCGTGAACCAGAAAGAGATCAACGCCTTCGCGCTGCCGGGCGGGCCGGTGTATGTGAACGTCGGCACCGTGCAGGCCGCCGACAACGAGGCGCAGCTCGCCGGCGTCATCGCCCACGAGATCGCGCACGTCTACATGCGGCACGCCACCCACAACGCCTCGCGCCAGATGGCCGCCTCCATCCCGCTCCAGATCCTCGGCGGCATGCTCGGTAAGGGCATGGGCGGACAGCTCGCCCGCCTCGGCCTGAGCTTCGGCGTGGGCTCCATCTTCCTCAAGTACAGCCGCGACGCCGAGAGCGAAGCCGACCGCGTCGGCGCCAAGATCATGTACGAAGCCGGCTACGACCCGCACGCCATGGCCGCGTTCTTCGAGAACCTGAAAGCCGAGGGCGGCGGCAGCGGCGGCCCGCAGTTCCTCAGCGACCACCCCGACCCCGGCAATCGCGCGCAGGCGGTGAATGACGCCATCAGCCAGCTGCCGCCGAAGACTTACGTCAAGAACAGCAACGACTTCACGCGCGCCAAGGCCGAAGCCGCCAGGATGAAGCCGCTGACGGCGCAGCAGATCGCGCAACAGCAGCAGCAGCGCCAGCCGCAGGTCACCCAGGCCTCGGCGGCCGACATCCTGCCGAGCCGCGATTTCCGCACCCTGAACCACTCGCAGTTCCAGCTCGCGTACCCGTCGAACTGGCAGGTGTTCGGCGACCAGAACTCGGCGGTCACCATCGCGCCCCGCGCCGGCGTCTCGCAGGACGCCATCGCTTACGGCGTCGTCATCAGCGGCATGCGGCCGCAGCAAGCGCAGTCGCTCGAGCAGTCCACCCAGCAGATCTACGAATTCCTGCGCCAGTCGAACCCGCAGTTGCAGCAGTCCGGCCAGGTACAGCGCACCAGCCTCAACGGCATGGAAGCGATGGTCGTGCCCATGGTCGGCCCGTCGCCCCTGCGCGACTCGAGCGGCGCCGCCGCCCCTGAGCGCGACCTGCTCGTCACCAGCCTGCGCTCCGACGGTACCGTCATCTTCATGCTGTTCATCGCGCCCCAGGCGCACTGGGAGCAGCTCAGCCCGGCATATCAGGAGATGTTAAGGAGCTTCCGGACGCGCTAGGCCACCGCGTGGGCAGGCGCCGGTGACTCGCCGGCGCGGCGAAACGCTCCAGTCCCGCGCAGCGGGACGCCATTCGTTTAGCCCAGCACGTAAGTGCTGGGATACCCGCGCACACCCCGATGCCGAGTCGGCTTCAGCCGACGACACAGATTCTTTGACCTTGGCTTGCTAGCGGGCTTTGACGCCCGCTTCGACCTTCGCGCGCTCTTCGTCGCTCATCTGCGACCAGACGGAGCGGCGCGTGCTTTCCAGGCGGAGATTGTGCGGGTCGGCGGCGAACGCCTGCGAGAACCAGGCGTAGGCGGTCACGCGGTCCGGCTCGACGCACGTGCCGGTCAGGTACATCGCGCCCATCTTCGTCATGGCCTTGGGATTCTCGCCCGCGCCGCGCAGGGCGCGCAGCGCCTCGTTGCACTGCCCCGCGGCGATGAAGCTGTCGGCCTGCTTCACCACCGCGTCCGAGAACTCGCGCGCCGCCGCGCGAGTCTCGGGCTTCTGCTCTTCTGACTTCGGCTGCTCCGGCTCCGCCGAATCGCTCTCTGATCTCGGTTCCTCCGGCTGCGCCGCCGCGTCGCTCTTCCCTTTCGGCTTCACTTCCTCCGATTTCGGCGCTTCGGTCGCCGGCTTGGCCGTCTTGTCGCTCTCGGCGCCCGACGCCGGCTGCGCCTGCGTCTCCTCGGGCGCGGCGGGCTCGTTGCGGACCGCGGGCTCTTCGGCCGGCTGCGTGGCCGCCGGCTTCGCCGGCTCCGGCTGGCTGGCGCGCAGCCTGCCGGCTCTCCATTGCATGCCGAACAGCGCCACCACGCCCAGCAGCAGGAGCATCAGCGCCCAGAAGCGCCAGCTGATCTCGCGCTCCGGCTTTTCGTACTCCGCGCTCCCCAGCCCCAGGAACGACGGCGCCGGCTCGCTCGCGTGATAGGTCCCGCGCCGCTCGCTGCGCTCCTCGTAGCGCGCCGCGTCGTCCGGCAGACGCCGCACCGGCGGCACCAGGTTCGCCTCCGGACGCGCCGGTCCTTCCTGGACGGGGGCGTGGCCGAACTCTTCCCGCTTCAACTCGCTCCGGGCGGCGGAGCGACGGCCGCGTTCCGGCAGCCGTTCGCCGCACATCCCGCAGAAGCGGTTCTCATCGGGATTTCGATGTGCACATTCAGGACAATACAAAGGATTCCTCCAATCGAAGGGCGCCGATGTGGCGCCGGCGTCTCGCCGGCGGTCGCCGCCGCAAGACCCGCGCTACAGCTTGGAACCATCCAGCAGCAGTTCGGGTTGGCATCCGGAAAATCCTTTGCCCTGAGCGAGTTCCGCCGCCGAAAAAGCGCCCTTTCAGGTTCCTCTCTGATTGCGTATTGCCCGGTAAAGTGATACTTTCACCGCACTCGAAGCAGCTTCCCGACGGACTCGACCATGCACATTGATGACCTTTTGAAGATCGCGATGGAGCGGAAGGCTTCCGACTTGCACCTCAAGGTCGGCAACTTCCCCCACATCCGGCTGGACGGCGAGCTCGTCCCGCTCACGGACCAGCCCCGCATCTCCGCCGAAGACATGCTCAACATGGCCTTCAGCATGATGAGCAACCGGCAGAAGCAGAAGTTCAAGGAGACCGCCGAGCTCGACATGGCCTACGGCGTCGCCGGCCTGGGCCGCTTCCGTGTCAACGTCTTCCAGCAGCGCGGCAACGTCGGACTCGTCCTCCGCGTCATCCCCACCAAGATCAAGCCGCTCGAAGAGCTGTACATGCCGAAGATCATCGAGAAGATCTGCGAGGAAGCGCGCGGCATGGTGCTGGTCACCGGCGTGACCGGCTCCGGCAAATCCACCACGCTGGCCGCCATGCTCGACCGCATCAACTCGAGCCGGCCCGAGCACATCATCACCATCGAGGACCCGATCGAGTTCCTCCACCGCGACAAGAAAGGCTTCGTCAACCAGCGCGAGGTCGAGGTCGACACGCCCTCGTTCGGCTCCGCGCTCCGCGCCTCGCTCCGCCAGGATCCCGACATCATCCTGGTCGGCGAAATGCGCGACCTCGAGACCATCTCGACCGCGCTCCACGCCGCCGAGACCGGCCACCTGGTCTTTTCCACCCTGCACACCCTCGACGCGGTCGAGACCATCAACCGCATCATCTCCGTCTTCCCGCCGCCCGAGCAGAAGCAGGTCCGCATGCAGATGGCCGCCGTGCTGCGCGCCGTCATCTCGCAGCGCCTCGTCAAGCGTGCCGACGGCCAGGGCCGCGTGCCTGCCATCGAAGTGCTCATCTCCACCGCCTACATCCGCGAGTGCATCATCACGCCCGAGAAGACGCGCTCCATCAAGGAAGCGCTCGCCGCCGGCGTCTCGCAGTACGGCATGCAGACCTTCGACCAGTCGCTCTACGACCTCTACACCCAGAACCTCATCGACTACGACACCGCGCTCGAGAACGCCTCGAACCCCGACGACTTCAAGCTGCGCGTCCAGGGCATCGGCTCCACCGCCGACTCCGCCCGCGAGCAGATGGAGTCCGCCGGCTTCGGGAAATAGACACAGGAGGACGCAGGGGACGCAGAGGTTTGGTTTTCTTGACCTCGCGTCCCCTTCCTCTTTCACCCAGGCACCGGCGTGGCTCCTGCGAGTCTTCCCTCTCGGTATCCCTCTTTCGTTCACCCAGCCCTCTCGGTATCCTCTCTTCCGTGAGGCATCGATCTGCCTCCTGCTCTGAATAAAGACAAAAAAGAATTCCTCCGCGTCCTCGGCGTCCTCCTGTTTTCATTTGACCTTCTCCGGCGGCAGTAGAATGCCGCCATGGCCTTCCGCCGCCGCTCTTCGAAGACCTATGACGAACCCGCGCTCTACGAGTACGCCATCGGCGCGCTCGGCCGGAAGATGCGCACCGTCGCCGAGCTCAAGCGCCTGATGCGCCAGCGCGTCGCGAAGCAGGAGGACGGCAACGACCTCATCGAGCGCGTCGTCCTGCGCCTCAAGGACCAGAAGTACCTCAACGACTCGCAGTACGCCGCCGCCTACTCCAGCTACCGCAAGGACAACGAGAAGTTCGGCCGCAGGCGCGTCGTCACCGAGCTCAAGGCCAAGGGCGTCCACGGCGACGTCATCGAGAGATCCGTCGCCGCCGCCTACGAAGGCACCAACGAGGAGAAGCTGGCGCGCGACTTCCTCCGCCGCAAGCGCCTCAAGAAGCCCGCCGACCAGAAACAGGCCGCGCGCATCTTCCGCGCGCTCGCTCGCGCCGGCTTCGCCACCCGCACCGCCGTCACCATCCTCCGCCACTGGGAGGTCGACGACGAACTCCTCAGCACGCTCGAGTCCGAGACGGCCGAAGCTGCACCGGAGCCTGAATCCTGACTTCGCTCCGCGACCGTGGCGCGATACACTACCCCGCTTCCCTGGAGATTTGATTGAGCGACGAAAGCCTGAGCCTGGCGGTTTCGATCGGCCTGTTCGCAGGCCTGATGCTGCTGCTCGACCTGGGATACCGCGTCGGCGACCGCCAGCGCCGCCAGCATCCCGAGACCAGCCACGAAGGCGTCGGCGTCATCGAGGCCGCGGTCTTCGCGCTCCTCGGCCTGCTGCTGGCCTTCTCGCTCTCCGACGCCATGACCCGCCTCGACCAGCGCCGCCAGCTCATCGTCACCGAGGCCAACTCGATCAGCACGGCCTATCAGCGCATCGACCTGCTGCCCCCGGCCGACCAGCCCGCCATGCGCTCGCTCTTCCGCGTCTACCTCGACGCGCGCCTCGCCGCCTACCAGAAGTTCCCCGACGACCGCGCCGCCGAGGCCGGCATGGACCAGGCCGAAAAGATCGAGGACCAGATCTGGGAGAAAGCGGTCGCGGGCGCCCGCGCCAGCTCCGACCGCGAGGCCGAACTGCTGCTGCTGCCCGCCATCTCCGACATGGACAGCGTGACGACCGAACGCAAGTTCGCCCTCCACACCCACATCCCGCCCTTCGTCTTCGCGCTGCTCATCAGTGTGGCGCTGCTCAGCGCGCTGCTCGCCGGTTACGCCATGGCCAAGCGCGGCACCCGCAGCTGGCTGCACCTCGTCATCTATCCGGTCGTCGTCGCGGTGACCATCTTCGCGCTGCTCGAGCTCGAGTATCCGCGCTCCGGACACCACGTGCTCGAGCCCGTGGACAAGGCGATGTACGATCTGCGCGATTCCATCAAGTGATCAGTAGCAGAGCCCGGGCGCGCGCCGCAGGTACTCGCCGCTCTCGAGCTGCTGGAGCATGAAGTCGGCGACGTCGGCGCGCGCGATCCACCCGCCCCAGACGTAGTTCCCGACGCTTCCGTGGCGGTAGCGGCCGCGCCGCTTCCCGTTCGTCAGCATGCCCGGACGAATGAGCGTCCAGTCGGCCGTGCTCGCCGCGACGATGCGCTCTTGCCGCGCCTTGTCCCAGAGGTAGAACGGCAGGATGACCGGCGCGAGGAAGAAAGTGAACTGCAGGCCGCCGCGTCCGGCCGCGTCGCCGAGGCCCAGCGTGGTCTCGCAGAGGAAGCGCTGCACGCCGTGTTTCGCCATCGCGGCCAGCAGGTTCGCGGTGCCCAGCGACTGGATGCGCGTCGGCCGCCAGAACTGCTTGTGCCCGAGCGCGGAAAGCACTGCGTCCTGCCCGCGCACCGCGGCCTCGAGCGACGCCGGGTCGAGCACGTCGCCGCGCAGAACGGTCAGCCGCGGATGCTCGACCGCGAGCGCCGCGGGATTCCGCGCCAGCGCGGTGACTTCGTAGCCGCGCTCGAGCGCCTGCGCCACCAGCTCGCGTCCCGTCCCGCCGGTCGCGCCGACAATGAGCACGCGGCGCACGCTCGCCGGCGTTGCCGCTCCGGCCGAGGCGCCCACGCGCGCGCCGCGGACTGCCAGCGCCAGCGTCAGCGCGATCGCATACGTGAAGAAAATGAGCCAGAGCATGTCAGGCCCTCGCGGCGTCCTTTCGCGGGTTGAACCGCTTGCTGCCGGTGGCGGCCATCCCCGCCATCAGCCAGAAATAATACTTGCCGAAGCGGCGATGCGTCGCGCCGCCCTTGGCGGATGCGAGCGCGACCGGAGCGCAGAAGCATGCGTGAAGCCGCACGCGATGTGGCTCCAGAGCGCTCCGCGGATCACCTGTTCCATGACTCTCCCTCAGTCGCCCGTCTTGGTCGGCGCGACGGCTTGCAGTTCGTTGAGGATCTCGAGCGCTTCGCCGGCCCAGCGCAGGTGCGCCTCGGCCTCGAGCTGGCCGTAGCGCAGCGTGATCAGCCAGTACGGCAAGTCGGGGACCTGCGCGTACTGCGCCATCAGCTCGCGGTCAAGCGCGGCGAAGCGATCGCGCGCCTGCATCTCGGCGTCGCGGAACATCTCCACCTGCCGGATGGCTTCGGCGGCCGAGACCTGCCGCGCGAAGAACAACTTGAACAGCAGTTCGTTACGCGGCACGCGCGGCTCCGCGGGCCGGCGCAACCACTCCGCCAGCACCGCGCGACCTTGTTCGGTGATGGAATACACGTGGCGCGTGCGGCTCAGGCCGCGCTCGCCGCGCTTCGTGACCAGGCCCTCGCGCGCGAGCCGCTTCAGCGTCGGATAGATCTGGCCGTAGCTCTCGGTCCAGAAGTACGCGATGCTCTCGGCGATGGTGGCGCGGATGTCGTAGCCCGACATCGGCCGCAGCGTCAGCATGCCGAGGACTGCGTAATGACTAGAGGGACGATACGCCATCACTCTAATAGATATATCTCTGCTAGATATTTGTCAAATATAAATCGGATCTCGCGTTAACTCGTTGGTGCGGAGAAGCTTATCGCCTCTTGCCTTGGCCTCTTACTTGCCGTGCTCTTCGAGGAATTTCTCGACTTCGAGGGCGGCCATGCAGCCGGTTCCGGCGGCGGTGATGGCCTGGCGGTAGCGGCGGTCCATGACGTCGCCCGAGGCGAAGACGCCGGGGACCTTGGTGAAGACGTAGTCGGTGGTCTTGAGGTAGCCATCCTGATCCATGTCGAGCTGGCCGGCGAACATCTTGGCGTTGGGGATGTGGCCGATGCCGAGGAACATGGCGCTGGTGGGAAAGTCCCAGACCTTCCCTGTCTTGACGTTGCGGAGCTTGAGGCCCGTGACTTCCTTCTGGCTGACGTCGTAGACATCATCGACGACGGTATCGGTGAGGAACTGGATCTTCTCGTGGGCGCGGGCGCGCTCCAGCATGATCTTGGAGGCGCGGAACTCGCTGCGGCGGTGGATGAGGGTGACCTTGGTGGCAAAGCGGGTGAGGAAGAGGGCTTCCTCCATGGCGGAGTCGCCGCCGCCGATGACGGTGATCTCCTTGCCGCTGAAGAAGAAGCCGGCGCAGGTGGCGCAGGAGGAGACGCCGTGTCCGATGAGGGCCTGCTCGCTGGGCAGGCCGAGCCAGCGCGCCGAGGCGCCGCTGGAGATGATGAGCGTATGCGTCCGGATCTGCTTCTGCCCGACGGTGAGCAGGAAGGGCCGCTGGCTGAGGTCAGCCTTGGCGAGGTGACCGGTCTCGACCTCGGCGCCGAAGCGCCTGGCCTGCTTGCGCATGTTCTCGATCAGCTCCGGGCCCTGGATGCCTTCCGGGAAGCCCGGGAAGTTCTCGACCAGGGTGGTGAGCGAGAGCTGGCCGCCGGGCTCGTGGCCTTCGAGGACGAGGGGCTTCAGGTTGGCGCGGGCGGCGTAGATGGCGGCGGTCAGGCCGGAACATCCCGACCCGAGGATGACGGTATTGCGGACGGAGTTCTCCATAAGGGCGCTGTCTGCTAGTGGCCTTGGGTTTGTGGGCTAAGGCGTTCGCGTCCTTAATGGATGCGAGCGCGGATGGAACGATGCAGTGTAAACGGAGAGGCGGCTGCCGTCACGGTTTCTGTGACTTGGCGGCGGCGGGCTTGGGGGCCGCGGACTTCGCCTTCGCCGGCGCGATGCGGGTGAACTCGGCGGGGACGGTGCGGCGCGCGCCGAGCGAATCGCGATAGGCAGCCATCACGCGGGCGGCGCTGCGGAACAGCGGCTCGTACTGCTTCTGGTCGACGGCCGGGCAGCGCGAGAGCCCGACCGAAGACTTGGCGTAGCGCTCGAGGCGCAGGCGCGAAGGCGGGGTGTCGGCGGCCAGCATGGTGGCGGGATCGGTGGCAGAGGCGCTGTCGGTGAGCGTGACCTGCATGAGCTCTTTGGGATCGCGGACGCGGAAGACCAGGACCTCGAACAGGCCGCTCTCGTCGCGCGTCATGGTGTACTGCACGTTGGCGAAGTAGCCGGAAGCGAACTCGCGGCGCAAGCGGACCCAGGTGGCGGGCGGGACGTTGCCGCCGGTGAGGCGGGCGGCGATCTCGCCGCCGGTGGCGCTGGAGCGGCCGCGGGCGACCTCGAAATCACTGGAAAAAAGAGGCGCGAGCGGGATCCTGCCGAGGGCGCTGGTCAGCTCCTTGGTCTCGCCCTCGTCGGGCGTGCAGACGTTCAGGAAGGTCACCTGCATCTGCGGTTCTTTCTGGCCGGACGCTGCCGGCGGCTGCGCGGGCTGATCCTGGGAGAAGGCGGCGAAGGCGAAAAGCGCGAAAGCGGCTATGCGAAGGGTGCGCACGCGGCGATTCTACCGTAGGCAGACTAGAATCGCGGCATGGCGAATCTGGTGCTGGTCTACGGGATGCGGCTGCTGCCAGCGGACGAAGTAGAGCAGGTGGGCGATGCGCCCATCCGGTTGAAGAACGGCCGGGAAGCGCGCTGCACCATGCACGTGCTCGAGGGCGGCAAGGACGACATCGTGAAGCAGCTCAAGATGAGCGTGGAAGCGTTCTTCGAGCTGCACTATCCGGAGTAAGGCGGTACTCGGCGCCCAGTAGCCAGAAGAGGGCGATGGGCCGCGGGATGCGCGGCCCCTGGGTACTGGGTACTGGGTACTGGCTACTTCTTTTCTGATGGGCCGTAGTCGAGGTGGACGTCGACACCGGAGCCTTCGGCGACCTTGCCGGTGAGCGGGCCGCGCTCGCCTTCGGGCGGGGCGCCGGCCATCTCCATGCGGCGGTTCTGGACCTCACGCAGGGCGCGCAGGATCTCGGCCTGCTGCTCGCTGTATTCCTCTTCAGTGATGTCGCCGTTATCGAACTCGACCTGCAGTTCGAGCAGCGCCTCCTTGAGCGGGGCGTCGTCGAGGTACTGCTCTTCCGCGGTCTTCTGGATGGTGCGGAAGACGAACTTGATGCCGTCGATGGGCATCATCAGCAGGTCGTCGATCAGGAACATAGTTTCCCGTTTCCCGTTTCCCGTTCCCGCGTTGCCAGTCGCCACTCGGGAAACCGGGAACGCTTCTCTTACGTGGCGGTGCCGCGCTCCAGTTTCAGGCGGATGTTGACGAAGTTGTAGGGCGGCCAGGGGCCGGTGTACTTGAAGTTCAGGCGGTCGCCGAAGCGCTGCGCGATCTTGTTGACGGCCTCATCGAAATCGGATTCCTTGTCGCGATGGATGAGGAAGGCGGCGTTCATGATCATCTTGTCGCCGATGGGCTTGTTGTCGCGGGAAGCGACGCACACCGGCCGCAGCGCCTCGTAGATCTCGCGCACGTACTCGGCGGCCCGCTCGACCAGGGCCTTGTCGATCATGCGGCCCAGCTGCATGCGGGCGAAGTAGGTGGATTGCAGGTGCTTGCGCGTGATCTCCTGGTGGAAGCGGTGGATGTCTTCGTGGCCGCGCTTGAGCTCCTCGATGATCTGGTCGCGGTCCCAGGTGACCTTCAAGCCGAACTCGAGTTTGTTGGCCATCTGCTTGAGGACGTCCTTGAGCGAAGCGTAGATGGACTTGAGTACCTCGCGGATGTCGTCGTCGGTGCGGAAGACGGTGCCGAACGACATCGGGATGATGGTCTGGGCCTTCATGACGGTCTCGATGACGTGCTCGTGGGCGAGCGCGTTCTCGCGCGTGGGGTCGAAGATGAAGACCGGCGTCTTGCTGACGATGGCGGCGATGTCGCCGTGGTGGACGGTGTAGACCATCTCGCCGGTGCCGCCCATACCGATCTTGCCGAAGTTCATGGAGTCCTTGGCCTGGATGACGCCGTAGACGTAGCGGCCCTCACCGGCCTCGGGAGCGGCGACGGGGACGAGCTGCGGGCGCTCGGCGCGCGTGAGCTGCGAGGGCTCGAGCGCGTGGACCTCGCGCTCGGCGTCGACCGTCCTGCGGACCTTCACGGCTACCGCCGGCTTCTCTTTCGGTTCCGGCGCGGCTTTCTTGTTGGGACTACGCTTTCTGGTGGCGGGACTCATTCCTCGACCTCACCTTCTGCGAGATGGTAGAGAGAAACTCATTGATGTCGATGGGCTTGAACAGCACCGCGACGCCGGCTTGCTCGGCCTTGTCCATGACTTCCTTGCTGGCATAACCGGTGACCAGGATGGCGGGCACGGTGGCATCGCGGCTGCGGCCATGCTCGATGACCTCGAAGCCGGTGTGCTTCTGCTCGAGCGAGAGGTCGCAGATGAGCAGGTCCATCGGATCCTGTTCGAGTGCGGCGATGGCGTCTTTGCACGAGATGGAAGCCGTGACCTTGTATCCCTGCTGCTCGAGGATCATGCGGTAGGTGAGCAGGACGGAGGGCTCGTCGTCGACCACCAGCACGTGGCTGTTCTGCGCGTTCATGGCTAGCGCACCACCGGCAGGGAGATCTGGAAGAGCGTTCCCTTGCCGACCTTGCTGCGGACCTTGATCTTGCCGCCGTGGTTCTCGATGATGCCTTTGACGATCCACAGGCCGAGGCCGGTGCCCTTCTCGCCCTTGGTGCTGACGAAGGCCTCGAAGATGTTGGGCAGGATGTCGTGCGCGATGCCGGCGCCGGTGTCGGCGATGGAGATGCGGACCCAGCTGTGGATGCCGTCGGGCTCGGGCACGTGGCGGGTGCGGATGATGAGGCGGCCGCCTTCCGCCATGCTGTCCTTGGCGTTGACGACCAGGTTGGAGAGCACCTGGCGGAACTGGTCGGCGGAGCCGACCGCGGGCGGCAGCTTGTCGAGGTCGGTAAGCGCGACGATGCCGTTGCGCTGGAGCTGGCGCGTGAACAGCAGCAGCGTGTCTTCGATGACGCTGTTGATGTCGATGGAGCCGGCCTGCTCGCTGGTGCGATAGAGCCCGAGCATCTGGCGGACGATGCGGGCCACGCGCTCGGTCTCGCCCTTGAGGATGTCGTAGACGGGCTTCTTCTCCTCCTTCACGCCGTCGGCGAGCAGGTAGATGGCGTTCTTGATGGCCTCCATCGGGTTGTTGACTTCGTGCGCGATGGTGCCGGCGAGGCGGCCGGTGGCGGCGAACTTCTCCACTTCCAGCATGCGGCGCTCGACCTTGAGCTGCTCGACCTTGCGCAGCGGCGTGAGGTCGCGCAGCACGGTGACGGTGTAGGCCACCTGGCCGCGGACGTCGTAGATCTTGCCGGAGCGGGCGTCGTATTCGAGCTCGGCGCGCGCGCCCGGCGACCACAGCTTGAGCGGGGCGTTTTCGCGGTCGGAGAACGAGAAGGTGAAGCCCATGATGTAGGCGTCGAGCTTGGCGAGGTTCTTGACGACCTGGGGATCGACGCGGCCTTCCTTGCTGCGCGCGAACAACTCCTGCGCCAGCGGGTCGAGCAAGACGACCTTGCCGGCGGAGTCGGCGACGATGATGGGGTCGCCGACGTTCTCGATGATGAGGTTGAGGCGGTCGCGGTCCTGGCGCACGACTTCTTCGGCCGCCAGCAGGCGCTCGAAGTTGGTGCGCAGTTCTTCGTCGGCGCGGCGGAGGTCGGTGACGTTGCGCATCACGGTGACCAGGCCGGTGCGCATGCCCTCGCGCGTGAAGGTGGGCGCGGTGACGGCCTCGAACAGCACTTCCTCGCCCTCGATGGGATCGACGAGGGTGAGGTCGCGGGAGGCGTCTTCGCCGCCCATCGCCATCGACGAGAGCGCGGCGGAGAACAGTAGGTTGTTGAGCTCGACGGCGCGCACCAGGCCTTCGGTGGTCTCTTCCGGCAGCTTGAAGAACTGCTCGGCGGCGCGATTCTGGGTGATGACGCGATGATGCGTGTCGGTCAGAATGACGGGGTCCGACATGCTCTGCATCATGGTCTGCATCTGCGCGATGGTGGTGTCCATGTCGCGCATGCGGTTGTAGTAGTGCTCGACCTTGAAGAGGCGGGCGAGGTAGCGGTTGGCGAGCTCGATGAGGGCGCGCAGCTCGCTCAGCTCGCGCTCGGAGGTGGCGCCGTTGAGCTCCACCGCGACCAGGCCGGCGTAGGAGCGCATGTCACAGACCTCGCAGGTCTGGCGGTCGAGCTGCAGGGGCTGCGGGCTGGAGAAGTTGACGAGCGCCAGGCAGTCGGCGCGGCGCTCGCGCTCCGCCTCCCAGCACATGTTGCGGTTGCGATAGATGAAGGGGTGGCAGTAGAGATTGTGGTTCTTGTTGCCGGGCTGGGGCAGCACGGCAGGCTGCATGCCCTGCAGCACGCCGACGAGCGGGTTCTCGGAGGCGTAGAGGGAGGTGCGGAACTGCGCGAGGAACTGCTTGCCGGCGTTGACGGATTCGGCGGGAACGAGCTCGCCGGTCTCGGGATCGACAGTCGCGATGGCAGCGCGGCGGAAGCCGAGCGCCATGATCTCTTCCAGGAGGACGGGGAAGATATCTTCGGAGCGCTCGACGTCGAGCAGGCGGAGCGCGGAGCGACGGCGCAGCGCCGCCATGCGGCGCTGCGCGGGAAGTTGGGCAACGGTATTCACACGCATCTCAGGCGTGGCCATGCGGACACCCTAGTCACATCAATCGCCGTCGTTCCTTGCGGTACAGGGCTAGCGACGTGCAGCCGCCCGGCGGGGAGCAGGTCGCGGACGCCGCACCGGCTCTTCCTCGACCACTTCGACGACTTCTTCGCCCTCGCCCAGGCGCGGACGCGAGACCAGACCGCTGAGACCGACCGCATCGGCGTACTTGAGATACGTATCGATCGAAGCGACCACCACGCGGGCTTCGACCGTGATCAGGTCGATGCCGACCAGCGAAATGCGTACCCACGCATCGATCACGATACCTTTGTCGAGTACCCGATCGAGTACGTCGATCAGACTTGAGCCGCCGGATACGCGTTCAACAGCCATCGGAGGGTCCTCCTGAAACTCTTTTTACCTTGCGGGCCTCGCCGCCTTCTTGCGGCGCGCGGGTTCCAAAACGCCTTCCGCCGGACCGCGAGCGGGCAACCGGCGCCGCCGCGGCGCTCCGACCGTAAGGTTGGGATCGTGCTTCCACCAGTTCAAGCCGATCTGCTCGGCCTTGTCGACCGAACAGACCAGCAAGCGGATGCGAATGGTGAGCAGCTCGACGTTCGCCAGCGACACACGAATGTCGCCCGCGACCACCAAGCCCTTGTCCAGGACGCGATCCAGAATGTCGACCAGATTCGTGTTGCCTGAAACGGTGGGTAGTCGTTGCTCCATGCGCCTTCCGTGATGAGGAATAACGGCTGTTGGACCCTTTTGGAACGTCTCTCAGGCCGCAACGAGTCCGCTATTCTAACAGCACTCAACTTTTGGGGGAGTCCGACGCCGGTCGACTGCGAAACCGAGCGCCAATTCTCTTGGATGCAGGAAGTTGGCAGCGCCTGAGAAAAAATTTCATGCCGTCCGAAAGGACAATGACCCGCGCTTCGGAGCAGCAGCAACTCTCGTATTTTCTATCACTTATCTTGAGCCGATGGGTCGGGCGGCTCGTTCAGGTTGCCGATGCCGATGCCCAGATTGAGGTCGGCGGGCTGGATGCCGAACTGGTCGCACAGCTCCCCGATCTTCTGCTCCAGCTTCATGAGGGCCTGTCCCATCTCCTCGACCTGCTGGTCGGAAAGCGAGCCGCCTTCCATGCGGCGGATGGCCTGGCGCTCGAGCACGCGGCGCAGGAGCTCGATGAGTCCGAGGACCAGCTTGGCGAGGCCCTGGTCGAGCGTCTCCGCGTTGCACTCGATGCGCTCGGCGGTGCCGGGGACGGTGTTCTCGAGCTGCCGCTTGAGGTCGCGGACGGCGGCGGTGACTTCGTCGGGTGAGAGCTGGCGCGGCTTGTCGATGCGGTGGCTCATGCGGGAGTGGTGAGAGCGGGGTCGAGGAACTCGGCCGGCGGCCAGGGGCCGGTCACGCGAAGATCGTCGCGGCGGCCGGAAGCGTCAAGGTGCGAGACGAAGTCGCGCTCGCGCCCGCGGGGCACGAGCGCGAAACAGCGGATGCCGTCGCGGGTCTCGCGCTGCCGCCACTCGGCGGCAAGATCGGCGAGCGCTTCGCGCGCCGCGGCCGCCCGCTCCGCGAGCGCGCGTTGCGCGTCGCGGCGCGACTCCAGGTAGGCGCGGCCCGAGCCGGCCGCGGCGGGCGCGGGCGCCGCAATGTGCAACTCCATCTGCACGACGCCGCGCAACCGCTCGAGCTCGCGCAGGATGGTCGCCGCATTCGCGGCGAGCCAGGCGCGCAGCTCCGGCTCGCCCGGCAGCAGGGTCGGCATGCGGAACGGGATCACGGTCGCTGCCTGGAAGAGCGCGGAGATGACGCGATGGAAAGCCAGGACGTCTTCCTTGGCGCCGCGGGTCGGCGCGGCATTGGAATGCCACGCGGTGATGCCTTGCTCGTCCAGCGAACGGAGCGGTTCTCCGCCAACGCCCTCGAACGGCGGCGCGGGCGTGCCCGACTTCGTCATGCCATAGAGCAGGAGCACGAGGTCATTCTAGCGGTTGCGGTCGGGCAGCGGGCGGGCGCCCGGCTCGACGACCCGCATCGCGGTCTCGACCGACGTGAGCACCACGTTCAGCCCGACGTACACCAGGTCCACGCCGGCGAGCGAGATGACCAGGCTGCCCTGGATGACGACGCCGGAGTTCAGGACGTGGTCGAGCAGGTCGAGCAGCGAGAGCTCGTCGGCGGGGTCGTTGGCGGAGATGAGCAGCTCGGGGTCAGCGGGCATGGCGACTCACGAAAGAATAGGGCGGCCAGGGCCCGCTGGTCTCGATGCGGCGCTCGTAGCCCCAGCGGCGGGCAAACCTGGCGAGCACCTCGTCCCACTTCTTGCGGTCGGCGCGGCGCACGAGGAACGACGCCTGCCACTCCAGGCCGCGCTGTCCGGATGAGACCTTGCCCGCCGGGACCGCGTCGGCGGCCACCTTGGAGAGCGCGTCGGCCAGCTCGCGGATCTCGGGCGCGACCTGTTGCGCGCCCGCGGGCTTGAGCATCGCGGCCTTCTGGCTCAGGTAGTCGCGGCCGCTCGCGGCCGCCATGGCGGTGTGCACCGGCTGATCGACGCGGAACACTTTCACGCCCCACTCGTCGGCATCGGCCAGCCGGCGGAGCGCGGACTCCATGTCCTTCTTGCGCTTCGCCACGTCGGCGGCCAGCGTCTTCTCGCTCAGGAAGACGGTGCCGAAGCGCGCGGGCAGCACGGTGCGGTCCTGGGAAAGCTCGGCGACGACGCGCTGATGGCGCACGCTGGCTTCGGCGAGCCAGTCGAGGTTCTCGATGTTGCGCTCGAGTTCGGCGCCGTACTCCCTGGCGTCGACGCGGCTGACCCAGCAGGTAAGCCCGGAACACGGGACGGATGCGACCGCGGCCTTGCCATCGACGCCGGCCGCTTGCGGCGCGGGGCCCGCGGCGCGCGTGACGCCGTAAAGATAGAGGACCTGGTTCGCGGGCGAGGTCCGCTTGCTGCTCGCCGCTGCCTTCTTCGCCGGCCGCTTTGTGGTCTTCTTCTTCATCGAGCGATGCGCCATAGTTCGCGGGTGAAGCGTTCGAGAGCCTTGCGTCCGGCGATCTCGTGGCCGAAGTCGCGCGCGACCAGCAGCTCGGCGTCGAGGCTGGGGAGCCGCGCCAGGGTCGCGAGCTGCCAGCGGCGCGCCGTCTGGCAGCGGCGGCAGCCGCCGGCGCCTTCGGGAAATAGGACGCGGTTCACGAAGAGCGCCGCAGGCTGGATACCCATATGCTCGAGCGACGCCAGCAGGCGTCGCGTCTCGCGGTCGGGCATGGGCTCGGCCAGCATGACGACAAAGAGCTCCGCGCGCTTCGCGTCGCGCAACATCTGCGCGAGCTCGCGCACACGCTGCGCGATGGTCGCCACCTCGACCGCGATCTCGCGAGCGAGTGGGAGTGTACGGTGCGGCGCGAGGCTTTTCAACAGCAGGCGCGACCAGAGCAGCATGCGGTCGGGCATGCGCAGCAGGTCGAGCGCGTGCCCGGTGGGCGCCATGTCGATGACCACGCGGCCGCGCCTGGCGTCGAGCAGGTCGAGGATGCGAAAGGTGGCGAACAGCTCGTCGACGCCGGGCGGGACGATGTCGAGCAGCGCGGCAAAGACGGCGCGGTCGAGCGACATGTCCACGTGGACGCCCTGGACGTTGGTGGAGAGCGCCTGGTCGAGCTGGCGCTTCATGCGCTCGGCCCAGCGGCGGAACTCGTCGACCGAGGCGAACTCCATCGCGCGGAACCTGGCGTCGCCCAGGACGGAGGCGCCGCGGTCGTCGATCGGCTTCTGGAAGACGTCGTCGAGCGAGGGCGCGGGATCGGTGGAGCAGATGGTCAATGCCACCTTGGGCTGCGCGGCGCGCGCGTGGAAGGCCAGCGCGGCGGAGATGGTCGTCTTGCCCACGCCGCCCTTGCCGAGCGTGAGCGTGAGCGGCGCGCGCAGCTCCGGCCATTTGACGGGGCGGAAACTGAGCTTCGCCGAGGCGGCAGGCGAAGCCGGCCGAAGCCGCAGCGGCTTGCGCGCGAACACGTGCGCGCCGAAGGCGGCGAGCGCCGCGGCGCCCAGGATGGGATGCCCCGGGTCGGGAGCGGCCTGCACCGGCAAGCGCCGGAAGTTGCGCCGCAGGAAGACGCGGGCGCGTTTGGCCGACTGCGCGCGCGGCCCGCACTCCGCGCACTTCGCGGAGCGCTCAACGACCTTGTTCAGAACGACGCGCGTCAGAGCGATCGCGGCTTCGGACTCGCGCATCTGCCGCGCGACCCGCACCGACTCGTTGAGCGAAAAAGTCTCCGGCGTGGTGACCAGCACGACGTCCGTGCCGTCCTCGGCCAGCGCCGTGCGGACGTCCTTCACCATCTGGCGCCACTCCGCGATGAAGGGCTGCGAGACCGGGCGCGCGCGCCCGCCGAAGTGCGCCGCCAGCACCTGGTCGCGCCCGGCGGCCACGTCAAGGAAGTCGAGGAACCTGGCAAAGTGCTCCGGCATCTCGAACAGGCGCAGCGTGTGGCCGATGGGCGCGGTGTCCACGACGATGCGGTCGTACGCGCCCGAGGCGAGCAGGTCGTGGATGGCGAGCAGCGCGGCCATCTCGGCCATGCCGGGCAGCGTGGTGTCGAGCAGCGGCTCGATCTCCTCGCGCGAGAAGATGGTGCCGTTCTCGACCAGGGTGAGGATGGCGTCGCGATTGACGGCGAGGAACTTGCGGAACTGCTTCTCGGCGTCGACCTGCCAGAGCGAGAGGTTGCCGCGCGCCAGCCGGACGCGCTTCGGCGCATCGCCCAGCCGGACCTGAAAGACGTCGGCCACGGAGTGCGCCGGGTCGGTGGAGAGCAGCAGCACGCGCTCGCGGGGGCGCGTCGCGGCGGCGTGCGCGGCATAGGCGGCGCTGAGCGTCGTCTTGCCGACGCCGCCCTTGCCGACGAAGAACGAGAGCGCGGCCACGGCGGCATTCTAACCGCCGCCGTGAACCAGGAGGCGCCGAGCCACGTATTCACTGGTGGGAACGGTTCGGGGGAACGCTCCGCCTATAATCGAAGCCAGCGATGGCAGCACACTCCAACCGGTCCTGGCAGCGCACGCTGCGCGCGCGCGGCGTCTCGCGGCGCTACATCCCGCAGACGCGCCTGGCGCTGCTGGCGGCCTTCAGCGCCGCTCTCACCGTGGCGTTCGCGGTCGTCTACTACGCCTTCCGCGCGTTCGGCGCCGGCGCCGGCCCGCAGGCGTTCGCGGAGTGGTGGTACAACGCGACCCGGTTCGTGACCATCGTGCTGCTGCTCGGGCTGCTCCTCCGGTGGATCCGCCTGCGGCTGATGTGGAGCGTGCGGCGGCGGCTGTTCGTCACCTACTTCTTCATCGGCGTGATCCCCATCGTGCTGCTGCTGCTGATGGCGCTCATCGTGGGCTACCTGTTCGCGGGGCAGTTCGCCACCTTCGTGGCGGTGTCGGAGATCCGCAAGGAGCTCGACACCATGGCCGCCGCCAACCAGCTCGTGAGCGAGCAGATGGCCGCCGGGGCCGGCGCGCCCGACAAGCGCGCGCGCGACCTGGTCGGCAAAGGCGAGGCCGCCGGCGTCGCGATGTCGGTGTGGCTCGACGGCAAGCTGCTGGCCGCGCAACCAGGGGCGCCCGCCCAGCTTCCCGCCTGGGTGAAGGATCCCGAGAAGACCATCGCGGCCGAAGGCGACAAGCTCTTCCTCCTGGCGATCACGACGCGCGCCACTCCCGCCGGCCGCCTTGCCATCCTCTCGCGCAAGGACCTGAAGGACGAAGCCGCCGCGCATCTCGCGAGGTCCCTCGGGACGTTCAACGCATGGACGCCCGACTTCACCACCGACGACCAGAACTGGGACGTCGACCAGAAGAAGAGCGGCGCGGAGAGCAAAGGGCCGAAGCTCTCGCTCAGCGCGAACCGGCCGAAGGCGCAGATCACCGACCGCAAGGGAAACCAGCGCGGCCCCACGGTCACGGCCGGCACGCTGCCGCCCGCGACGCGCACGCTCGACAACGAGATCCTCTACGGCACGCCGTACGAGATGGTGGAGTGGCAGAGCGGCAAGCGCTCGAACGGACTGTTCGGCGGGCGCACGCGCTACTCCGTGCTCTACCCGCAGCTGTTCGCCAACATGAGCACCTCGGCGACCATCGTGCTCACCGCGCTGAGCGCCGCGGCCATCGCCTTCGGGATCATCGAGCTGATCGCGTTCGGCATCGGGGCCGGCCTCACGCGCACCATGACGCGCAGCATCGCCAACCTCTACGAAGCGACCCAGCACATCAAGCGCGCGGATTTCGCGCACCGCATCGAGGTGCGCGGCAACGACCAGCTCGCCGAGCTGCAAGGCTCGTTCAACGCGATGACCGAGGACATCCAGCGGCTGATCCTCGAGCAGAAGGAAAAAGAGCGGCTGCAGAACGAGCTGGCCATCGCGCAGGAGGTGCAGGACCAGCTCTTCCCGCACGACCCCAAGGGCCTGCCGACGCTCGAGGTGCAGGGCGTGTGCAAGCCGGCGCGCACCGTGAGCGGCGATTACTACGACTTCATCCCGTTCGGCGCCGGGAAGCTCGGCATCGCGGTGGGCGACATCTCCGGCAAGGGCATCTCGGCCGCGCTGATGATGGCGACCGTGCACTCCGCCGTCCGCGCCTACGAGAAGCTGGGCTCGGCGGCGCTGCCGTCGCTCACCCTCGCCGCGACCGTGCCGGTGCCCTCGGGCGAGAGCGCGGCGCTGCTGGCGCGCGCCACGCAATCGCCGGCCTCGGCGCTCGGCCTGCTCAACAAGCACCTCTACGAGACGACGCCGCTCGAGAAGTACGCCACGCTGTTCCTCGGCATCTACGAGGAGGCGGAGCGCAAGCTGGTCTATTCGAACGCCGCGCACCTGCCGCCTTACGTCGTCGGCGCGGACGGCACGGTGCGAAAACTCGACGGCGCGTCGGGCCTGATGGTCGGACTGTTCGACCACCCGAAGTGGGAAGACGCGCACATCGAGCTGCGGCCCGGCGACCTGTTCGTCGCGTTCTCCGACGGAGTGATCGAGCCGGAGAACGAGTTCGGCGAGTTCGGCACCGAACGCCTGCTGGAACTCGTGAAGACCCACCAGCGCGAGCCGCTGGCGCGCATCTCGGAAGAGGTCATCCAGGCGGTGCAGGACTGGATCGGCTCGGCCGAGCAGCCCGACGACATCACGCTGGTGCTCGCGCGCGCAAGATAAGAGCCCGGCCGAGGGCGGCCGGGCTGCAACGGCGTTGCTTTCCTACTTCCGCTTCGCCACGAACTCGCCCAGCGCCTGGGCGAAGTGCGTCCAGCCACCCCGGAAGTTCTTGACCGCGTAATCCGGGTGCTTCTCGCCGTCGAACGATGCCAGCCCCGTGTGCCTGAGCACCAGCCGGGTCTTCTTTCCCTCGGGGAAGAGTTCGAAGCTGACGACCGAATCGCCCGCCACATCGGGATAACGCCAGCGGTAGGCAAGCTTCCTGTTGGGGACCACCTCGGTCACCTTCCAGTCGTGGATGTACACCTTGCCCTCGTGCTCCACGTCCACGCGCGTCTCGAACCCCACCTCCGGCCGGAAGGCGGTGAGCTCCTGGAAGTACCACTGCTTCATCTGCTCCAGGTCGGTGAGCGCACGCCACACTTGCTCGACCGGCGCGTCGTAGGTGCGCTCGACCGTGACGACATCGGCCAGGTAGCCGGCGAGGCGGCCGAGGGTCTGCTTGCCGCCCTCGCGCGCGTCGTACTTCTCGATCACCAGGTCGCGATCCTCCTGCGTCGGGAAGACCATGCGGATGGTGAGCAGCGTCTTGTTGCCTTCCTGTTGCTCGAACGTCCAGGTGGCCTCGAAGCTGTGGCCCTTGCCGCCCTGCTTGCCGCCGCCGTGCGAGTACACGATGCGCTCCGGCGGAACCACTTCGCGGAAGACGCTCTTGTTGGGATAGTCGGCGCCACCGGGGCCGTGCATCGTCTGGCGCCACACGCCGCCCGGCTGCACGTTCATCTCGTGGATGGTGGTGGTGAAGCCCTTCGGCCCCCACCAGTGCACGACCTGCTGGGGGTCGGTCCATGCCGCCCATACCATCTCGCGCGGCGCGTCGAGCAGGCGCGAGATCACCAGCTCGCGCGCCTGCGTGTCAGTGCTTCCTGCCTTGATCGCGGACATGCTTCCTCTCTTTTTTCTGTTCCTGCAGATACCGCTCCAGCCGGTCGAGGCTCTCCGTCCAGAACCGCCGGTAGTGCTCCACCCAGTCGGCAACCTCCTTCAGCCGGTCGCCCTCGAGCCGCGCGGGGCGCCATTGCGCCTCGCGCCCGCGCGCGATGAGCCCGGCGCGCTCCAGCACCTTCAGGTGCTTGGAGACGGCGGGCAGGCTCATCTCGAAGGGCTGGGCCAGCTGCTTGACCGAAGCCTCGCCGCGCGCGAGCCGCGCCAGGATGGCGCGCCGCGTGGGGTCGGCGAGGGCGGCGAAGGTGGCGCTGAGGTGGTCGGAGGTCATCGTGTTCAACCTTCTGGTTAATTAACCTGATGGTTTAATACACGACCGTGCGCGCCTATGTCAAGCACCACGCGGGATCCGGCAGCAGCCCTCCCCGGCGCGGGATCGAGCATCTTTGTTGTTGACTGAATGAAGGCTCATTCAGTAGCATCGGGACAATTGATAAGGGGCACGCGCCGTCAGTGCCATCCTCACCCCCACATTCACTCCGGCGCGTGCCTGTTCCTCAGCCGGCCCGATTCGTCTGACGGAGTTTTGAGCGTGGACCTTTGCCGCGACTCGCGCATGCACAACGGGGCTGAGCTCCCTCTCATCCAATTCCCCGCAGTCTGCTCGTCGGCTCCCTCACATTTCATTCCAGAAAGGCGCAGTTTTCTCGTCGCGCGTTTCCGCGGCTGAGCGCTCATCCCCATGCAAAAACGCATTGATAAGGTCGCTGTTTTGGGAGCCGGGACGATGGGCGCGCGCATCGCGGCACACCTGGCCAACGCCGGTGTTCCCTGCTTCCTGCTGGATATCGTGCCGCCCGGCGTGGCGGCAGACGCTCCCAAGGCCGAGCGCAACAAGATCGTGGCGGCGGGCCTGGAAGCCGCGCGCAGATCGAAGCCGGCGGCGTTCTTCTCGGCCGACGTCGCGCGCCTGGTCACCATCGGCAACTTCGACGACGACCTCGGGCTGGTCGCGCAGGCCGACTGGATCATCGAGGCGGTCGCCGAGAACCTCGACATCAAGCGCGCGCTGCTGAAGAAAGTGGATGCGGTGCGCAAGCCGGGAACCATCATCACCACCAACACCAGCGGCCTGCCGGTCTCGAAGATCGCCGAGGGCTTCCCCGAGGACTTCCGCCGCTCGTGGTTCGGCACCCACTTCTTCAACCCGCCGCGCTACATGCGGCTGCTGGAGATCATCACCACGCCCGACTCGGACAAGGATTCGGTCGCGGCGGTCGGGCGCTTCTGCGACCTGCGCCTGGGCAAGGGCATCGTACGCGCGAAGGACACGCCGAACTTCATCGCCAACCGCATCGGGACGTTCAGCGTCCTGAACGTGATGCGCGTGATGCAGCAGCTCGACCTCAGCATCGAAGACGTCGACGCGCTCACCGGCGCGGCCGTCGGCTGGCCCAAGTCGGCGACCTTCCGCACCATCGACATGGTCGGCCTCGATATCCTCGGCCACGTGGTGGCGAACATGACCGCGGCGCGCGCTTCAGCAGAAGGTCCGAGCGGCAAGGCCGGCATGCTCGACGAACGCAGCGACCTCGCCGTCCCCGCCTTCTACCAGCAGATGCTGGAGCGCAAGCTGCTCGGCGACAAGACCGGCGGCGGCTTCTACAAGAAGGTGAAAGGCGCGCCCGAAGGCCAGGACCGCCTCGCCATCGACTGGAAGACGGGCGAGTATGGCCCGCGCAAGAAGGCGAAATTCCCGCAACTCGAGATGGCGAAGAACGTCGAGACCATCCCCGAGCGCCTGAAGATGCTGCTCGCCGGCGACCCGGCGAAAGACAAGGTCGCGAACTTCTACTGGACCACGCTGTCGGAGCTGTGGACCTACGCCGCGAATCGTATTCCCGAGATCGCCGACTCGGTCGTCGAGATCGACCGCGCGATGCGCCTGGGCTTCAACTGGGAGATGGGCCCGTTCGAGCTGTGGGACGCGGTCGGCGTCGAGCCGACCGTCGCGCGCATGAAGAAGGAAGGCAAGCCGGTCGCGGCCAACGCCGAGAAGCTGCTCGCGAGCGGCTCGAAGGCCTGGTACGAGGCGCACCCGGATCTGCCGAGCGGGCGCAGCTACTTCGACCTCGGCAAGCAGGGCTACAAGCCGGTGGACGTGCCCGAGGGCCAGTGGTCGGTGACGGTGGCGAAGCGCGGCGGAACCAAGGTCGTGAAGAAGAACGCGGGCGCCTCGCTCGTGGACCTGGGCGACGGCGTCGGCTGCATCGAGTTCCATTCCAAGATGAACTCGCTGGGCGGCGACATCGTCCAGCTCATCCTGCAAACGCTCAAGCCCGGCTCTGAAGCCGGCGCGGACTTCGACGCCTTCGTCATCACCAACGACGCGCAGCATTTTTCCGTGGGCGCGAACATCATGCTGCTTCTCATGGCGGTGCAGGAGGAGGAGTGGGCCGAGATCGACCTGATGATCCGCCAGTTCCAGAACATGACGCAGGCCATCAAGTTCTCGTCCAGGCCGGTCGTCGTGGCGCCGTTCGGTATGGCGCTGGGCGGCGGCTGCGAGGTCTCGCTCCACGGCGCGGTGCGCCAGCCGCACGCCGAGCTTTACATGGGGCTGGTCGAGGTCGGCGTGGGTCTGCTGCCCGGCGGCGGCGGCTGCAAGGAGATGACGCTGCGCGCCGTCGACCAGGCCGCCGCGCTGCGCCCCGGCGGACGCGGTGAGTCGGTCGAGCTCATGGAAGCCATGAAAAAGGCCTTCGAGACGGTCGCAATGGCCAAGGTCTCAACCTCTGTCGAAGAGGCGCACAGTCTCGGCTTTCTCTCGGACATCGACGTGACCACCATGAACCGCGACCGCGTGCTGGTCGACGCCAAGAACTGCGCGGTCGAACTCGCGCGCGCCGGCTACCGCCCGCCCGTGCCGCGCACCGACATTCCCGCGCCCGGCGAGAGCATCCTCGCCACGCTCAAGCTCGGCGTGCATCTGATGCGGCAGGGCGAGTACATCTCGGACCACGACGTGAAGGTCGGCAACAAGGTCGCGGAGGTCCTGTGTGGCGGGGCCGTCACGCCCGGCACGCCGGTCAGCGAGCAGTACCTGCTCGACCTCGAGCGCGAAGCCTTCAAGTCGCTCTGCGGGGAGAAGAAGACGCAAGAGCGGATTCAGTTCACGCTGAAGACGGGAAAGCCGCTGAGGAACTAGATGCAACCGTTTGTACTCATCGCCGCCATTCTGACTGCTGCGCTTGCCCTAGTGCACTCGTTCCTAGGTGAGCGGTTGGTTATCGCTCCCTTGTTTGCCGGCACGCTTCCTAAGCTCGGC
>DATIBR010000088.1 GCA_035457425.1 Terriglobales bacterium | reverse complement strand
CACCGAGCCCATGCGCACCACGTTCTCCAGTCGTTCGACCTCGCAGTTCATCGCCTGGATCTTGGCCGTGATGTTCCCTACCATGTCGCTCTCCTCTGCCACTGCCTGGGCAGCCATGACTTCTGCCTGCCTTTCTTTGCTTCGAGGGCTCCGCGGCTTCGCCGCTCGGCCCTCACCTCTGCATCGCTGAGCGGATAGTGCGCCCGCGCGGGAGAACCGTCAAATAACCTCAGTAACTTACGAAGGTAACCATTCGCAGCGCGGGAAGTCGCGCTGGCCGTGTCACCCCGCATTGCGCGCGCCCATCGCAGAGGTAGATAATCGCTGCATTCACCGGCTACTCCGGCCACTGACCACTGGCCACTGACCACTGGCGACGGCTTTTCGTGAATCTGCCCAACAACATCACGCTCACGCGCATCGCAGCCATCCCGCTGCTGCTGTGGGTGCTGCGCACCAGCCTGCTGAGCGACACCAACGGCCAGCGCGAGCTGGTCGCGGTCGGCATCTTCGTGCTCGCCTCCATCACCGACGGGGTGGACGGCTACCTGGCGCGCAAGCGCAACCAGGTCACCACGCTCGGCATGCTGCTCGACCCGCTGGCCGACAAGCTGTGGATCACCGCCGCCTTCGTGTCGCTCGTGCAGTTCAACCCGACGATGGTCCCCGCCTGGATCGCGGTGGTCGTGATCGGGCGGGAGTTCCTGGTCTCGGGGCTGCGCTCCATCGCGGCGACGCAGGGCTTCACCATCGAGGCCAGCAACCTCGGCAAGTTCAAGATGGTGGTGCAGATCATCACCATCTGCGCGGCCATCCTCGACCGCGCGTGGTACGCGTGGCCCCTGCCCTTCGGATTGCTCTTCCCCGTCCACTGGATCGCGAAGGTCACCATCTGGATGATGGTGTTCCTGTCGCTGTACTCGGCCATCGATTACTTCGCGGCCTTCTGGTCGAAGATCGCGGGCTCGGTGGAGAAGCGCCAGCGCCGGCGCGCCTTCATCCTGAGCCGCCGCAGGAAATCGTCCGATGTCCCTGCCAGCTAGGCCGGAACCGCCCGAAGCCGGCGTCTACTCGCCCAACGAACGCGCCATCCTGCTGCGCACCGCGCACCAGGCCATCGCCGCCGCCTTCACCGAGCAGCAGTTCCTGGCGCTGCCCGAAGCCAAGGCGCTCCCGCCCGCGCTCAACGAGCCGCGCGGCGCGTTCACCACGCTGCACCTGGAAGGACGGCTGCGGGGGTGCGTCGGGTACATCGCGGCGCTGAAGCCGCTCATCCAGACGGTGGCCGAGACCGCCGTCTCGGCCGCCTTCTACGACCCGCGCTTCCCGCCGGTCACGCCCAACGAGGCGCCGCACTTGCAGATCGAGATCAGCGTGCTGGCGCTGCCGGAGCCTATCCGTCCGGGCGAGATCGTGCCGGGCAAGCATGGGCTGATCGTCGCGCTCGGACCGCGCCGCGGCCTGCTGCTGCCGCAGGTCGCCAGCGAGCACGGCTGGGACGCCGAGACCTTTCTCGCGCAGACCTGCGTGAAGGCCGGCCTGCCGCCCGACGCCTGGCAGAAAGGCGCGACGCTCGAGGGCTTCACCGCCGAAGTGTTCGGGGAGTGACAAGGTCAGGAGCGCCGGCCTCCAGGCCAGCGCTCCTGCCGGCTGAAGCCGGCGCTCCGCACGCAAAAAAATCGGGCGCCCGCCGTGGCGGACGCCCGCTCTCTCCCTACCGAACGTCTTGGTTTACGGCATGGTCGCGCCCGCAGGCACGATCCAGACTTCCGCTTTCTTGCCCGCGCCGGCGCCGGCGCGCGTCTCGATGCGCGCGGCGTCGATGCCCTTGGTGCGGGTGAGGTACGTCTTCACGTTGTTGGCGCGGCGCAGGGCGAGGGTGTTGGACTCGCCCGCGTCGGCGAAGCCGACGATCACGGCCTTGGCGTCGCGCTCCTGGTTCAGGCGGAGCGCGATGCCGTCGAGCATCGCCTTGGCGCGGTTGTCGACGTAGGCGCTGTTCTTCTTGAACATCGCCTCGCCCGCGAGGCTGGCTTGCGGGGCCGCGGGCGCGGCTTCCACGTTCACCGTGACCGCGGTCGAAGCCGAGAGGTTGCGGTCGTCGGTCGCGGTCGCGTTGACGGTGATGGGACCGGCGCCGGCGTTGGCGGTGCTGAGCGTGGCGACGTTGTCGCGCGGCGCCAGCGAGCCGCGGTCGCTCGCGAACGCGATGGTCAGCGGCCGGTTATCCGGGCTGGACGCGTCGCAGGTGATGGTGGAGTTGTCGCCCACGCGCACGCTGGCGGGCGAGGCCGCGCAGTTGATGGCGGGAGGATTCATCGTGGCGGCCGCCTCTTCGGCCGGCGGCGGGACGTCGATCATCTCGACGCTGTCGCCCACGAACATCTCCTGCAGCGCGAACGTGACGATGCCGGTGGCGGACTTGGCCTCCACCTGGGTGATGACGAGCTCGCCCAGGCTGCGGCGCGGCAAGGTGTGCAGCTCGCCGGACGAGATGCGCTTGGGGTCGACCTGCGAGTCGTCGACCATGTCGCGCGCGCCCCACGCGGCGGCGTCGTTCGGCTGTTCGTTGCGCGGATAGGCGTAGTCGCGGGTGACGCGGAACCAGTCGCCGGCCTTCAGTCCCTTGTCGGCGCCGATGTTGAGGTAGACCTGCGAGCGTGCTCCGATGGAGCTCGCGTAGTCGCGGGTGAGGATGATGCGGCCGGTGGTCTTGCCGTTCTGGGGGGCGAACTGGTCGAAGGGCATGGGCCCGTGATAGAGCGGCATCGGGCGGTCGGGCATGGGCACGACGGAATCGCCGGCCATCACGCCGTCGCAGGAGAATTCCACGCGCGCGATGGTGACGTCGCCGCGCACGTCGGTCACTTTGACGCGGGCGATCTCGGCCACGTGCCGGCCGGCGGAACGCACCATGCCGTGCTGGCCGCGGAACTGGCTCACCCGGTTGCGGTCGCGGCTGGGGCGGATGACCTGGTATTCCTTCCCGGCTTCGAAGCCGCTGCCCTTGAAGTAGACGTACTCGTTGGTGCCGAACTGCATCTGGTTGGGGGTATCCCAACCGCCGGCAATGTAGCCCAGCACCGTGGGCACGGGCGAGGCGAGGTAGCCTGCGCAATAGACGTCGGCGTAGGTCGGCCCCTGCACGACCTTCTTCGCGCCGATGATCTCGGTCGCGGCGTGCTGCTGCAGCCCGCCCGCCGGGGTAGCGCTACGCTGCGCCGCGGCAACGCCCGCGAGCAGCAGGATGAGCGCCAGGACCACCATCTTCTTCGCCATTGAATCCTCCAAGACTCCGACTGGACGGCGCTCGGGCGCGCCTGCCAAGGCGTCTCCACACCAGGCCACACGAAACCCAGTGGACGAACCGTAGCAAAGGGGTATTAAGGGGTCAATAGCCGCATGTTTACCGCTAAGGTACGTCAGTTCAATGCTTTCCGGGCCAAATGGACACCCTGTTGTATCGTAGTCTCGGCGGTGTGTAGTATTCACCGCCGTTTCCTTCTTCGCCAACAACCATGGTCACTCCCACATACACCCCGCGGCTGCTGCCCGCGCGCCTGCCGCGCATCTGCGTGGCCATCACCGGGGCCGACGCCGCCGAGCTGATGGATCGCGCCGAAGCGGTGGTGCGCGAGAACCCCTTCCTCGAACTGCGGCTCGACTACCTGCGCAAGCCCGCCCTGGCGCTGGCCCGGATCAAGCGTTTCACCGACTACTACCCGCACGCGCTGGTGGTGGCCACCTGCCGGCGCGCGGCCAACGGCGGCAAGTTCCGCGGCACCGTCGCGGCGCAGCTCGACCTCCTCATCAAGGCCGCCAACAACGGCTGCCAGCTGGTCGACCTCGAGCTGCAGACGGCCAACCAGATGAAGCCGCAGGACTTCACGCGCGTCCGCAACTCGGCCGCGCTCATCCTGAGCTTCCACGACTTCCGCGGCACGCGCGACCTCGACAAGACGTTCGAGAAGATGCGGCGGCATCCGGCCGAGTTCTACAAGGTCGTCGCCACGGCCAAGTCGCTCTCCGACAACGTGACCATGATGAAGTTCCTGCAAAGCCAGAGCGAGCGCTACTCCATGGTCGGGGTCTGCATGGGGGAGCAGGGCATCATCAGCCGGGTGCTGGGCGTGCGCGCCGGCAGCGTGTTCACCTTCGGCGCCGCCTCGGCGGGCGAGGAGACCGCCCCCGGCCAGATCGCGCACCGCACCCTGCGCGAGACCTATCGGCTGGAGCAGGTGGACCAGGCGACCAAGGTCTACGGCGTGGCGGGCGACCCGGTCGCGCACTCGCTCTCGCCCGCGATGATGAACGTCGCCTTCCGCCGCGAGAACGTCAACGGCGTCTACCTCGCGCTGCACGCCAAGACGTTGAAGGACCTGCTGGCGTGCGTGCGCGACATCCCCCTCAGCGGTCTCTCCGTCACCATGCCGTACAAGGAAGAGATCATGAAGCACCTCGACAACAGCGACCCGCTGACCGCCAAGATCGGGGCCTGCAACACCGTCGTGCGCTCGCAGGAGGGCAAGCTCTACGGCTTCAATACCGACATCGCCGGAGTGGTCCGGCCGCTGGAGCAGCGCTTCCACCTCCAGGGATCCAAGGTGCTGGTGGTGGGCGCCGGGGGCGCCGCGCGCGCCGCGGTCTGGGGACTGAAGGAACGCGGCAGCGAGGTCTACCTCATCAACCGCACCGCGTCGGCGGGAAAGAAGCTGGCCAAGCAGGCGCGCGCGAAGTACCTCGGCAAGCGCGACCTGCTCAAGCTGCACTTCGACTGCATCATCAACGCGACGCCGGTGGGGATGGGCGGCTCGAAGGCCTCGCCGCTGGCGGAAAAAGAGATCAACAGCAAGTACGTGTTCGAGATGGTCTACAACCCGGCCGAGACGCGCTTCACGCAGCTGGCGCGCAAGCGCGGCTGCCAGGTCATCCCGGGGATCGAGATGTTCGTGCACCAGGGCGCGCGCCAGTTCGAGATCTGGACCGGCAAGCCCGCCCCGGTCGCCGAGATGCAGCACGTCGTGCTGACCGCGCTCGAGCAGCGCGCCCAGGAAGCCGCCGCCCAGGGCGGCAAGAAGAAGCGCCGCTAGCGGATCCCCCAACGGAGTGGCAGCGCGCTCGCCCACGCGCGCTCGACGATCTCTGGGTGCCGCGGCCGCCCTCGGTCGCGGCCTTTGACTCCGATCCCGAGGTCACGACTACCGAACCGCACCCTGACCCGTCTAAGCCCCATGCAGCGGGCATCCGCGCCGACGCTTTCTTTCGGGCAGATCTACGGGGCCGTGCGCGCGCGGCATGAGACCGCCGGGTTCGTGATCAGCGCGATGCGGCCGGTCGGCCCGCCCGAGGCGATCCCGCTCCACACGCACCCCGAGGGATCCTTCACCTTCATTCTTTCCGGGGTCCAGATCTGCAGCGCGCGCAACGTACCCGGGCTGGCGGAACAAGGCAGCCTGATCTGGAACCCGCCCGGCACGACGCACCGCGACCGCTTCCAGCGGATCGAAGACGGCAGCTGCCTTTCCATCTCGGTGCCGGCGGCGCTGACCGAGTCGGTGGCGCTTCCGGAGTTCCCGGTCCGGCTGGAGAGCCACGAGGCGCGCGGCCTGGTGCGCGCGGTGACGCGGGAATGCGTGTCGTGGGACAGCACGTCGCCCGCGCTGGCGGAATCCTTGTGCCTGGAATTGCTGGCGGTGACGGCGGCGCCGGAGCGCGCCGCCTCGCGCGGCGGGGCGGTGCCGCGCTGGCTCACGCAAGCGCAGGAGCTCCTGACCGAGCGATGCACCGAGCCCCTGACCATCACGGCGGTGGCGGGCGCGGTCGGGGTGCACCCCGCACACCTGGCGCGCAATTTCTCGCGCTTCTTCCGCCGCAGCCCGGGCGAGCACCTGCGCCGCTCGCGGGTCGCGCGCGCCGCCGCGCTGCTGCGCGAGACCGCCGCGCCGCTCGCCGAGATCGCCCTCGCCTGCGGCTTCGCCGACCAGAGCCACTTCACCAATCTCTTCCGCCGTTACCAGGGCCTTCCGCCGGCGGCATTCCGCAGCGCGCACCGCTCCGGCCGCACCTCGCCTGGATCGGACTGGGATCTCCGCGAGTTTTGCAACTTTCCCGGTCCGCCGCCGTATTAAGCCACGACCCCGGAAGGAGCACAGGTGAGCTCTCCGACCCGCTTGTTCTTGATCCTGTGGCTTGCAGGCTTTGCCGGCGTTCTGTCGTTCCAGCTCGTGGACCTTACCGCGCTGATCGCGAACATCCCGGGTGCGCAAGACCAGCCCCTGCCCTTTCCCATGGCCGTCGTGCGTCTCCTCAGTGTCCTGCAAGGTGGGGTACTGGTCGCAGTTGCGGTCCTGGTCGGCGCGGCGCTGGCTCCCAAGGTAGGGCTATCGGCGCCGGCCGCGCAGGCGCTCGCCGAGAGGCGCCCGGCGCTGCCCGCGCTCCGGCCTCAACTCCTGCCTGGCGTCCTGGGCGCGGCCATCGCAGCCCCGGCGATCATCGCCTGCTGGCTGCTGTGGAAGCCGTTGCTGACTCCTGCCTTCGTGCAGAAGGCGACCGGATTCAGTGCCTTGCTGCCGCCGGTGACACGCCTGCTCTACGGAGGAGTCACCGAGGAATTGCTCTTGCGCTGGGGCTTCATGACGTTCCTGGTGTGGGCGCCGTGGAAGGTCCTGCAGAAGGGAAAGGGGGCGCCGCGTCCGGCTCTGGTGTGGCTCGCCATCGCTCTTTCCGCCTTGGTCTTCGGCGCCGGTCACCTTCCTATCGCCATCGCACTGAGCGGCGTTGCCAGTGTGCCTCTCGTCACTTATGTGATCTTCGCCAACGCGATCTTCGGCGTCGTCGGCGGCTTTCTCTATTGGAAAAAGGGGCTGGAAGCGGCCATCGTGGCGCACGCGTTGACCCACGTGGCCTTCCTTCTCTCGGGGATGATCTAGTCTCCTGCAAAGTCCTTACAAGAAAGCCGGGCCGGCGAACCGGCATCCTCGGTCCGGAGGAAAATGCCTGCCATGAAGATGCTGCGCGTGCTCGGCTCCTTGTTCCTGCTCACCATGACTGCCGCGGCGCAAGCCGCGCCGACCGCCGCCCACGCCGAGCTCGGCGGGCTGTGGAAGGCCAAGCGCATCACCGACGTCACGCACGCCCGTCTGCTCATCACGCGCACGGGCGCGAGCTATCGCGCCGACATGCTCGGCTACGACCTCGCCGTCCGCGCGGAGAACGGCGAGCTGAGGTTCGCGCTCCCCAATGGCCAGGGATTCCGCGGCCGGTTGGAGAAGGACGGCAGCATCCTCGGGCACTGGTCGCGCGGGAACGCCGCCTTCCCGGTCACGCTCGCCTCCGACCGTGTCGGCCGCTGGAGCGGCACGGTCACCACCTCACCGGACGAATTCACCTTGTTCCTGCTGCTGAAGCCGGAGGGCGCGAACTCGTGGGTCGCGGTCCTGCGGAATCCCGAGCGCGACATGGGCTCGCTGTGGGGCGTGACCAGGCTGGTGCGCGAAGGTTCCGAACTGAGATTGATGGGGAAAGATCGCGGGAAAGAGGTGGTGACGGCGAAGGGCGCCTACGATGCGGAGCGCGAGCAGGTGACGCTGGTCTTCGACCGGGGCAGCTTCGACTTCAGCCGCGAAGGCGACAGCAGCGAGTTCTACCCGCGCGGCAAGAGCCCGGCGCGCTACGAGTACCACGCGCCGCCGGCGCTCGCGGACGGCTGGCCGGTCGCCACGCTGGCCTCCGAGAACATCGACCAGCCGGCGCTGGAGCGCCTGATGCAGAAGCTGGTGGAGATGCCGATGGACTCGCTCGACGCGCCGCAATACGAGGCGCTGCTCATCGCGCGCCACGGCAAGCTGGTGTTCGAAGAATACTTCCACGGCGCGCACCGCGACCGGCTGCACAACATCCGCTCGGCCGGCAAGAGCGTCGTCAGCGTGCTGGTGGGCGCGGTGATGCAGAACGGCGCGCCCTTGCGGCTCGACTCGCCCGTCTACCAGGTGATGAATGGCGGCGCATTCCCGCCGAACCTCGACCCGCAGAAGCGCACGATGACGCTCGAGCACCTGCTCACGATGTCGTCAGGTCACTTCTGCGACGACAGCAACGACGCCGCGCCCGGCCAGGAAGACAAGGTCTGGGACAACGCCGACAAGGATCCTGACTTCTGGAAGTTCACCCTCGAGCTTCCGCTGGCCACGCCGCCGGGCGAGAAATCGGTGTACTGCAGCATGCAGCCCAACCTGGCCCTGGGCATGGTGCAGCACGCGACCGGGGAGTTCCCGCTGAACTCCTTCGACCGCCTGGTGGCGAAGCCGATGCGCATCGGCAACTACGCGTGGGCGCTGGACGCCGCCGGAAACCCATACGGCGGCGGCGGGCTGGGCCTCGCGCCGCGCGACTTCCTGAAGTTCGGCCAGTTGATGCTGAACGACGGCGCGTGGAACGGCCGGCAGATCCTCAGCCGCCAGTTCGCGCGCGCTTCCATCACGCCGCAGTACAACCTGCGCCGCATCGGCTACGGATACCTGTGGTGGACCGAGGACATGCCGTACCAGGGCCGCAAGGTGCGCGCGTTCCTGGCGCTCGGCAACGGGGGCAACAACATCGTCGGCGTCCCGGAGCTCGGCCTGGTGGTCGCCATCTACGGCGCGAACTACGCCAGCCGGACGACGGGAAGGCTCCGCGAGATCGTCCCGCGCAACATCCTGCCGGCGGTGCGCGAGCCGGGCGACGACAGGAACGCTCCCGTCAGCGAGCAGGAGTACACCAATCCGTACGGCCGCTCCGACGACGGCAGCCGCATCCGGCCGAAGAAATAGCGTCGCCCAACGGCGGCGCTAGACGGCTTCCTGGAGGAGCTCTTCCCTGACGGCGGGCTGGGCTTGCGTGGGGAGGAAGATGGAGAAGGCGGTGCCGCTGCGGCCGGGCGCGGTGCGCGTGCGCACGCGGATGGAGCCGCGGTGTTTCTCCACGATGGCCTTGCACACCCACAGGCCGAGGCCGGTGCCCACGTCCTGCTTGGTGGTGAAGAAGGGCTCGAACAGCCGCCCGCGCGCGGCGAGCGGGATGCCGCTGCCGTTGTCGGCGACGGTGAGACGCACGCCGGTGCGCTGCGCGCCGCTCCACTCGCGCGCGGCCGAGACGCGGATGGTGATCCGGCCCCGGTCTCGGGCCGCGTCGATGCTGTTGCCGAGCAGGTTCGCCACCAGCTGCCGCAGTTCGCCCGCGACCGCCTCGATCTCCACATCGTCACTGATCTCCGGGTGCAGTGCGATGCCCTTGTTGCGCAGGCGCGACGCGAACACCGGCAGCAGCGAGAGCACCACCGCGCCCACGCGCACCGGGCCGAGCCCGCGGGTGTCGCGGTAGAAGCCGAGCGTCTGCCTGGTCATGTGGGCCACGCGCTCCAGCTCTTCCTCCGCGATGGTGAGGTACTGGCGCACGTCGTCGCGCACGGCGGCGTTCTTCGCCAGGTAGATGAGGTTGGTGATGGCCTCGAGCGGGTTGTTGATCTCGTGCGCGATGGTGGCGGCGAGCCGGCCGACCGAGGCCAGGCGCTCGCTCGTCCGCACCGCCTTCTCGGCGCGCCGGCGCTCGGTGATGTCGCGCGCGATCTTGGCCGCGCCCTCGATGCGCCCGCTCTCGTCTTTCACCGGCGAGACGGTCAACGATACCTCGATGCGCTGGCCATCCTTGCGCAGGCGGACCGTCTCGAAGTGCTCGATGCGCTCGCCGCGCGCGATGGTCGCCAGGATGCGGTCCTCGTCCCCGTACAGCTCGGGCGGGATGAGGGTGAGGATGGGCCTGCCGATCATCTCCGCCGCGGTGTAGCCGAACATCCGCTCCGCCGCCGGGTTCCAGCTGGTGACGATGCCGCGCAGGTCCTTGCTGACGATGGCGTCGTCGGAGGAGTTCACGATCGCCGCCAGCCGCGCGCCGGCCTTGTCACGCTCTCGCGCCGCCGTGATGTCGCGCGTGAAGCAGCGCGTGTGCACGAACTTCCCATCCTCGAACAGCGCGCTGCTGTCGATGGCGACGTGCCGGATCGAGCCGTCCTTGGCGCGCAGGCGGGCCTCGTAGTTCTTCAACCGCTCGCCCCGGCCCAGCCGGTCCAGGATGTCGCCGATCACCGGCTCATCCACGTGGAACTCGGCGATGTTGCGCCCGAGGTACTCTTCGCGCGTGTAGCCCAGCAGGTCCAGTTCCGCCTGGTTCGCCCACAGGATGGCGCCGTCGGGACCGACCCAGTGCATGGCGATGCTGGCGCTCTCCGCGAAGTCGCGATACTGGTTCTCGCTCGCGCGCAGCGCTTCCTCGGCCGTCTTCTGCGCGTGGATATCGAGACACCCGCCCAGGTAGCCCTCGAACGTGCCGTCGGCGGCGTAGCGCGGCACGCCGTGGTCGTAGATCCAGCGGTACTCCCCGGAGTGGTGGCGCAGCCGGTACTCCATCTGGAAGGAGCGGCGCGCGTCGAAGGCGGCCACGTAGGTCTGCAGGCAGCGGTCGAAGTCGTCGGGGTGGACGTTCTCCGCCCAGCCGTTGCCTTGCTCCTGCTCCAGCGTGCGGCCGACAAAATCCAGCCAGCTCTTGTTGAAGTAGTAGCAGAGCTTGTCCGTGCCCGACATCCAGATCATGACGGGCATGGCCTCGGTGACCAGCCGATGGCGCTGCTCGCTTTCGCGCAGCGCCTGCTGCAGGCGCGTCAGCGCGTCGCCGCCGGGTTCGTTCGCAGCCGCAAGCGCCGGCTTGTCCGCGCCCGCGCTGGATGCGGATGGCCGTGCCTCGCTCCTCGAAGATTGGTCGGACATGTCAGGTACGGAGCGTGCTGGGGGCCCGCCGGCTTGGGGCCGGCCTGTTCTGAGATGCCGCTGCCCCCCGGCCGGGCTGCTCCCCCGGGGATATGCGCCCGGGGAGCCGCCGCCGGCCGCGTATTTTACATCGGCCCGGCAAGCTGCTGCGGGCGCGCCTCCGGGCCCAGCAGCCCGACCTTGTCGATCTCGACGGCGTGGGCGGTGGCGATGACCTCCGCCACGTAGGCGAACTCCACGTCGCGCTCGGCCTGCACGAAGGCCACCTTCTCCATGCGGCGCACGTAGATCTCCTGCAGGCGGTCGTGCAGCCCCGCCCAGGGGACCGGGTCCCCGTTGATCATGAGCGCCGGCCGCTCGCCCTCGCCCGCCGGCAGCAGGCGGATGACAACGGTCCGCGAGCCGTCGTCGGGGGGCGGCGCGGCGGTGTTCTCCGGCGGCTGCGGGACCAGCGCGTCTTCCCCGGTGGACTTCATGGAGGTCTGGATGATGAGGAAGATGATGATCATCACCAGCAAGACGTCGATGAGCGGAGTGACGTTGATCTCGGGGCCGCCCTTCCCCGTTGCCATGGACATGGGGTGCCATCCTCGTCCGCGGCTCGGAGCGCGCTGGGTGGGCGCACGCTGCCGGGCCACGGATGTCTCACCCAGTTGCGAGAAGAGACACCGGCGGAGCCATCGCCGTTCCCGATATGCGATCTACGGCTTCTGCGGTCACGAGCTGAGCCAAGTCGTCGAGCGAAGATCGCAAGTCGTCCCTCGATGTGACCTTCGTAATCTTTCCTCGTCCCGCGGGCGGGCCTACAGTCGAGACATCATGATGCCCGAAGCCCTTCTCGTCAGCCCGCATGAGCAATCGGTCCGCGCGCTCGAACCGGAACTGAAGAAGCTCGGCACGCGCGTGGAGCGCCAGCGCGACGCGATGGCCGCGCTCACCCGCCTGTGGAGCTACCGCTACGACGCCGTCATCGTGGACTGCGAAGGCGAGGGCGACGAGGCCGAGGTCATGCGCGAGGTGCGCGAGGCCGGCCTGAACCGCAACGCCGTCACCATCGCGCTCATCGGCGCCCAAGAGGATCCCGACCTGGCGTATGCGCTGGGGGCGCACTTCGTGCTGCGCAAGCCGCTGGCGGCGCCGCGCGTGCGCCGCATGCTGCGCGCCGCGCACTCGCTCATCGTGCAGGAGCGCCGCCGCTACCGGCGCATCGCCTGCGCCGGTCCCGCGACCGTGCTGTGCGGCGCGGCCGAGTTCCGCGCCTATCTTGTGGACTTGAGCGAAGGCGGCGTCGCGCTCCGCATGGAGCGCCCGCCGGAGAAGAGCGACATCGTCGGGCTGCGCTTCCGGCTGCCCGGCACCAACCGCCTGTTCCACGCGACCGCCGAGGTGCGCTGGAGCAACGACCGCGGCCGCGTCGGCATGACCTTCCAGCGCCTCACCGCGCTCGACCGCGCCGCGCTGCTCCACTGGCTCGACGACGAGAAGCAGAAGCCCTGCGCCGAGAAGAGCACCTCGCCGCTGCGGTAGGACTGCAGACCTCAGACTTCAGACTCCAGCCGAGAATCGTTCATGCGAAGGCCTTCGTGTGAAAAGCCTTGGCTGACGCCCGATGTCCGAAGACTGAAGTCTGGAATGCGGTGTCTAATAGGGACATGGAGAACGTCGCGCCGGCGGTTCGCCGGCGGCTATCCGTTGTGATGGCCGCGCTCGCGCTGCTGCTCTCGGCAGCGGCGGCGCAGCAGGCGCGGCACGCTCCGCGGCCCGCGCGCGAAGAGTTCCTCGCCGCGCTGGTCGCCGCCGCCAACGACCGCCCCAACCATCCCGCGCGCTACGAGCCCAAGTACGTCGCCATCCCGTATCCCAGCGGCGACGTCCCGGCCGACACCGGGGTCTGCGCCGACGAGATCGTGCGCGTCTACCGTGCCGCCGGCGTGGACCTGCAGAAGCTGGTGCACGAGGACATGAAGCGCGCCTGGGCGGACTATCCGCGCAAGTGGGGCGCGCGCCGCCCCGACCGCAACATCGATCACCGCCGCGTCCCGAACCTCCAGGTCTTCTTCCGCCGCCACGGGGAGTCGCTCGCCATCACGCAGGACGCGAAAGACTACGCGCCCGGCGACATCGTCACGTGGAACCTGCTGGGGAAAGACGGCGAGCTGCCGCACATCGGCATGGTGGTGGACCAGCGCGGCCCCAGCGGCCGCTGGATGGTCGAGCACAACATCGGCGCCGGCCCGGAGATCGCCGACGTCCTGTTCGACTGGCCGGTCACCGGGCATTACCGGTACCTGGGCCGCTAGGTCGCCGCGCGCGCGGCGAGGAAGCTTTGCAGGATGAGGACCGCGGCCATCCGGTCCACCGCGCCGGCGCGCTTCTCGATGCTCATGTCGGTGGAGCGCAGCACGCGGTTGGCCTCCGCCGAGGTCAGACGCTCGTCCCACAGGTGCACCGGCAGGCCGAAATGCTTGCGCAGCTGCTCGGCGAACGCGGTCATCTTCTCCGACATCGCGCCCTCCTCGCCGCTCATGCGCAGCGGGAAGCCGACCACGACCTCCGCGACCTCGTAGTGCTCCAGGACCGCGCGCAGCGCGGCCAGGTCGGTCTTCTTGTTCTTGCGCTGGATGGTCGCGAGGCCCTGCGCGGTGATGCCGAGCGCGTCCGAGACGGCGACGCCGATGCGCCGCGTGCCGACGTCGAGCGCCAGGATGCGCCCGTGCTTGGCCGTGTTCTCCACCCGGCGATTATAGGCACCGGGCGCGGGCAATCGGCTAAGATGGCCGCGGGGAGCGAGCCTTGGACCAGCGCGAGTACGCCAAAGAGCACGTGCAGCAGCTGCTCGGCGCCGAGCCGGAGCGCACCGGCGAGCTGCGCCCGCTGGCGCAGAGCGCCGTCCGCCACATCGCCGCCAACACCGGCACGCAGGCGGGCGCCAACATCATCATCGCCACCCTGGCGGTCTTCGTGGTCTGCTACCTCGCCAAGCTGGTGCTGATCACCCTGCTCGTCTCGGTGATGTTCGCCTTCATGCTGGAGCCGGCGGTGGGCTTCTTCGAGCGCTTCCGCATGCCGCGCGCCCTGGCCACCGGCATCGTGATGGCCATCCTCGGCGCGCTGCTCTACCTCGGCGGCTACTACATCTACGCCAAGACCATGGACTTCGTGGACCAGCTGCCGGTCTACACGCGCAAGGTCAAGGGCATCGCCGACGAGTACCGCGCCAAGGCCAAGAAGCTGGAGCAGTCCACGCAGACGGTGACCCCCGCGCCCGAGCCCGACAAAGGCACCGTCAAGGTGGAGCAGCAGACCAATTGGGCGGACAAGGTCACGCAGTCGCTCGGCACCGTCACCGAGGTCGTGCTGACGGTCTCCTTCATCCCGTTCCTCGTGTTCTTCATGCTGACGTGGCAGGAGCACGTGCGCGCGGCCACCGTGATGCTGTTCAAGATGGAGAACCGCAACACCGCTTACGTCACGCTCGGCCGCATCTCGAAGATGATCAAGTCGTTCATGCTGGGGAACTTGTTCATCGGGGCGTTCATGTCGGTGGTGAGCATCATCGTGTTCGTGGTGATCGGCCTGCCGAACGCCATCGTGCTGGGCGTGCTCTCCGGCTACCTCAGCCTGGTGCCCTACCTGGGCGTGGTGCTGGCGATGGTGCCGCCGCTCATCGCCGCGCTCGGCCAGGAGACCACGCCGGAGATCCTGGCCATCATCCTGACCGTCCTTGGGCTGCACCTGTTCGCCATCAACGTGCTGTACCCGAAGGTGCTGGGCCGCCGGCTGCAGCTCAACCCGCTCGCCGTGACCATCGCGCTGCTGCTGTGGGGATGGCTCTGGGGCGCCTGGGGATTGATCCTCGCCGTGCCGCTGACCGCCGCCATGAAGATCGTCTTCGACCACATCGAGGCGCTGCAGCCCTACGGGGCGTGGATGGGCGAGTAAGACAGACTTCAGTCTTCAGACTTCAGACTTCAGACGTCAACAAAACCTCTCGCTGCGAGCGCCTTTGCCTTGCCGGTCTCCAGTGACTGGATCAGTCCATTCAGGATGCGGCCGACCTCTTGCGCCTTCTTCTCGGCCTCTTGCAGCTGTTTTGGTGAAATGAGATTCAATCTTGCAGAGATGATCAGCTGCGTCTCCAACTCCAATACCGAGCCTCTGGAGTGGGTCAGGAAGTGCACAAAATCGCGGTCTGACGACCGGCCTTTGCCTTCCGCAACGTTGCTCGCAATGGAGACGGCAGCGCGCCGCATCTGCGAAGTGAGCCCGTACAGCTCGTGCTTCGGAAAGGGTCCCGTGAGTTCGTAAATGTGCACCACAAGTTCAATGGCCTTTTGCCACGCCTTCAAGTCGCGATAGGAATAGCTCATATTGCACTCCGGTTTGCTGAAGTCTGAAGTCTGAGGTCTGAAGTCTTGCTACCCTAGGTTCGTGCGGACCATCGCCAAGCTTCTCCTATTCGCGCTCATCGTGGCTGCGGCGCTCGTCGCGTATGGGCTGTTAGTGCCCACCGGACCGACGAGCGAGCAGTTCCTTCTTCTCAAGCCGGGCTCGACGGCGCGGCGGATCGCGCGCGACCTGAAAGCCAACGGGCTGATCCGCAGTGAATACGCCTTCCTCGCCGTTCATGCCTGGAAGGCGAAGTCGCTCAAGGCCGGCGAGTACCGCTTCAGCCATCGGGCGAACGCGCTCGAGGTGTACGACCGCGTCGCGCGCGGCGACATCGTCGTGCACACCGTCACCATCCCCGAGGGCTACAACATCTTCGACGTCGCCGCGCTGCTGGAGCAGGCCGGGCTGGGCGCGCGCGCCGACTTCCTCGCGCCGGCGCGCGACCCGGCGTTCGTCGCTTCGGTGATCGGCGACCTCGACCCGCAAGCGGCGTCGCTCGAGGGCTACCTCTTCCCCGACACCTACGAGTTCACGCGCACGCAGTCGCCGCGCGACATGCTCCAGCAGATGGTGCGGCGCTTCCGCCAGACCGCGCAGCAGCTGGGCCTTTCGGCGGACGTGCACCGCGTCGTGACCCTCGCCTCCATCGTGGAGAAGGAGACCGCGATCGACGCGGAGCGGCCGCTGGTCGCGGGCGTCTACCACAACCGGCTGGCGAAGAACGCCGCGCTCGGCGCCGACCCCACCGTCGTCTACGCCTCGCTGCTCGTCGGCAAGTACGACGGCGTCATCCGCCAGTCCGATCTCGCGCTCGACTCGCCCTACAACACGTACAAGTACGCCGGGCTGCCGCCCGGGCCCATCGCGAACCCCGGGCGCACGGCGCTGGCGGCCGCGCTCCACCCCGCGCCGACCGACTTCTTCTATTTCGTCGCCGACCCCGCCAACCCCGGGCACCACCACTTCGCGGTGACGGCCGCCGAGCACACGCGCAACGTCGGCGCGTATCGCCGCGCGACGCGGCGCTGACCGTTTATACTGTCGTTTCCGGAATGAGCCGACAGCCGGCGCGCAGGCGCCGTCATCCAACCATTGAGAGAATGAATCTCCCCACCCGAACGTTGTGGTCGTTGCTGGCGCTGCTCGCGCTGCTGCCGTTGGGCGGGTGTCTGTTCCGCACGCGCGAGGTCAAGCCGCGCCCGGTCGCCGGCAACCTGAAAGACGCCACCCGCGACCAGCTGGTGGAGCGCATCAACGCCGAGGCCGAGAAGGTCTCGTCGATGAACGCGACGGTGGACATCGGCGCCTCCGCCGGCGGCGAGAAGAAGGGCAAGGTCACCGACTACTCCGAGATCCGCGGCTACGTCCTGGTGCGCAAGCCGCAGATGCTGCGCATGATCGGGCTCTTCCCGGTCGTCCGCAACCGGATGTTCGACATGGTCTCCGACGGCGAGAGCTTCCGCATGTCCATCCCGGCGAAGAACAAGTTCATCGTGGGGCGCAACGACGTGATCCGCGCCAATCCCAAGCAGCCGATGGAGAACCTGCGGCCGCAGCACATCTTCGACGCGCTGCTGCTGCGCGAGATCGACCCTAAGAACGAGGTCGCGGTGCTGGAGAGCACGAGCGAGACCGTGCTCGACGAGAAGAAGAAGCCGCTCGAGATGCCGAGCTACACCATCATCGTGACGCGGCGCTCCGAGGACGGCCATTGGTACCTCTCGCGCAAGATCGTGTTCACGCGCGACGACCTGCAGCCGCACCGCCAGATCGTCTACGACAAGAACGGCAACGTCGCCACCGACGCGCGCTACGACGACTTCCAGATCTACGACAGCCTGCTCTTCCCCTCGGTCATCACCATCTTCCGGCCGCAGGAGGAGTACACCGTGCGCCTCAAGCTGGTGAAGCTGACGCTCAACCAGAAGCTGCGCGACGACCAGTTCGAGCTGCCGCAGCCCCCGGGCTCGCAGCTGGTGCGCATGGACCAGCAGCCGCCCACGCCGACGGCCCTGAACCAACCCAATGGAAGCAATAAGCAATAAGCGGTAAGCAATAAGCGATTTTGGCGGCCGGCTTGGCTTATCGCTTATTGCTTATCGCTTATTGCTGCTCTGTCACCTGTTATCCTCTTCCCTTGCGCATATGGCCATGAACCGCATGGTGGTCGCGAACCTGGTGCATCGTCCGCTGCGCTCGATCATCTCGATCGTGGCGGTGGCGGTGGAAGTCACGCTCATCCTGGTGATCGTGAGCTTCGCGCTCGGCATGTTGAAGGACGCGGCCGAGCGCCAGAAAGGCATCGGGGCCGACCTGATGGTGCAGCCGCCGGGGTCGAGCAACTTCACCGCGCTCTCCGGCGCGCCCGTATCGCAAAAAGTGGCGAACGTGCTGCGCGAGAAGGTCCCGCACATCACCGCGGCCGTGCCGGTCATCACCCAGGTCACCACCAGCGGCAACCTGGAAGTCATCTACGGCGTGGCGCAGCCGCCCTTCGGCGACAAGGCCGACGCCTTCGAGAACATCGGTGGGCAGTTCCACTTTCTCTCCGGCGGGCCCTTCCAGAAGCCCAACGACATCATCGTCGACGACATCTTCGCCTCCAGCAAGCGGCTGAAGGTCGGCGACACGGTGAAGGTGCTGAACCAGGACTTCCACATCTGCGGCATCGTCGAGCACGGCAAGGGCGCGCGCAAGTTCATCCCCATGACCACGTTGCAGGACCTGATCGGCGCGCAGGGCAAGGCTTCCATCTTCTACGTGAAGCTCGACGACCCCAAGTACGCCGACGAAGTCCACCGCTCGATCAACGCGCTGCCCGGCATGGAGCAGTACGTCGTCCGCTCGATGCAGGAGTTCATGTCGCTGATGACCCCGGAGCACGTGCCCGGCTTGTCCGCGTTCATCTCGGTGGTGGTGGGCGTGGCGGTGGTCATCGGGTTCATCGTCATCTTCCAGGCGATGTACACGGCGGTGATGGAGCGGACGCGCGAGATCGGGATCTTGAAGTCGCTGGGCGCGTCGAAGCTCTACATCATCCGGTTGATCCTGCGGGAGACCATCCTGCTGGCGGCGGTGGGCGTGGTGGTGGGGATCCTGGTGAGCTTTGCCGCCAGCATGACCATCGTGCACTACGTTCCGACGCTGCAGGTGAAGATCGAGAAGATGTGGCTGCTGTGGGCGACGCTCATCGCGCTCTCGGGCGCGCTGCTGGGCGCGCTCTACCCCGCCTTCAAGGCCGCGCAGAAAGACCCCATCGACGCGCTGGCGTACGAGTAGCTAGTACAGGCGGAAGTTCACTTCCACATTCACTTGCACCGCGACGGGCTTGCCGTCTTTCTCCGCGGGCTTGAACTTCCACTGCCGCACTGCCTCCATGGCCTCCTCGTCGAGGCCAGCCCGAGCGGACGTTGAACCCTCATGTCTTTCACAAGACCATCCGGGCCGATGACGACCCAGAGGATACTTGTTCCCTGGAGTTGCGCTCGCTTCGCGAAATCGGTGTATCGCGGGTTCGGGGACCATAGGACCCGCCGAGCAGAGACTCCACGGCCTACACCTGCGGCCTTGTTCGCGGAAGGCGCTTCCTTGGGCGGCGGCCAGTGGAGGTCTTCGTCCAGCTCGAGGACCTTCTCCAAGACAGCCCGCGGATCGCCAGCGAAGGAAACGGCAATGCGGACGGGTTTCTGCTTCTCGAACCATTCCCGGTCCTTCTTGCCGATGCCATGGATCCCACACTGTCCTCGGACATCATCGTTTCCAACGACCTCAAAGAAGTCCCGATAGCGTTTTTCTTTGGTGTCGTAGACCAGGAACGCCCTCTCGCCCTCGATGAAGACCGTGTTTTCGTTGGCGGAGAGGGCCCGGATGGTGACGTGACCCGCGGTGCTCCATGGTCCTGGCTCTCCTGCCGTCAGAGCGCCATCCGCAGAGAAAACAAGCCGCTCCCCCACAGCGGGGGTTCGCAGTTTGCCCATCTTGCTGACATACTGCTCCCGTAGGGTCGCCATGCTGCTGTTATCCTGCGCTCCCGCAAGAAAGGCGCACAAGATCAGCAGCAAAAAGGCGAGTTTCATTCTCCACATGGGCGGCGATTCTAGTCCTTTCCTGTCCTCGGCGCCCTCCGCGCCTCGGCGTTGGACTTGAGGCTCCCCGCGTTGACAGTCCGCGGGCTGTTCCGTATCATAAAGTCTTTGCTGTTCTGCAGTTGCCCGTCCAGAGGCGCTCTTTCACGCAATTCTGCGTGAGCCG